>JBAWVU010000164.1:0-6180 GCA_037147135.1 Chloroflexota bacterium | reverse complement strand
GCTCGCCGGGTCGGCCGCGCTCGCCGGGTCGGCCGCAGTCGCCGGCTCGGCCGCGGTAAACGGTCCGGCCGCACTGCGCTGGTCGGTCACAGGACGACGTACCCCGCCGAGACCGCGAGGAGGGCCGCGACCGCGAGCCCGAGGACCGCACCGACGACCCCGGCACCGTACGCGCGCCAGTCGACGGGGCCCAGCGTGGAGTCGTGACCCGCGTGGGCGTCAGCGCCCCCGCCGCCGTGGCCGCCGGCACCGTGCTGGTCGGCCGCGTGAGCGTCGTCGGTCGGCGGCTCTCCCGCCCCGTCGGTCGTCGCCTCTTCCGTCAAGATCGCCTCCAGGTGCCTTGCCTCGGCATTCTCGCACGCTAGACTCGTGTCTGTGCTCACCCTCGTCCTCGTCCGGCACGGGCTCACGCCGCGCTCCAGTCCCGAGCAGCACCTCGGCCAGCGGCTCGATGTCTCGCTGTCGTCGGACGGCCTGCGCCAGGCCCATTCGCTCGGGCGTCGCCTCCACGACGTCCCGTTCGACCGGATCGTCACCAGCCCGCTCTCCCGTGCCCGCGAGACCGCCGAGATCGTCGCCGCGGGACGTCCCGTGGTGGGGGATGCGCGCCTCGCGGAGATGGACTACGGCGAATGGGAGGGACACACGCGGGAGGAGGTCCTCGGGCTCCACCCGGGATTCCGCGCGAAGTGGGAGGCCGATCCCGCGGCGCTTCGCTGTCCCGGCGGCGAGTCCGGAAACGATGTCGCCCGACGGGTGGCTTCGCTCCTCCGCGACCTCATCGACCCCGGCTCGGCCCTTGGACGCCCGGCCGAGCCCGCATCGCCTGCCGGGGGCGAGGAGGACGGGCGCCGGATCCTCGTGGCCTCGCACAGCACCCTCGGCCGGATCCTCTGCTGCGTCGCGCTCGGGGTGCCCGCGCGCGAGTACCGGCGCCGCTTCGTGCTGGACCAGACGGCCATCACCGTGTTCCGGTGGCGCGACGGCGCGGCGCCGGAGGATGGCGAGCTCATCCTCCTCAACGATGCCGCGCATCTCCGACATCGTGGCGAGGTCCCGTGGGGCTAGCGGCCCGGCCCGAACAAGGCTGGAGCTGACGGGGCGCTAGTCCTGCGCCGGGGGCTCGACCGGTGCGGAGGGCTCGACCGGTGCGGAGGCATCGGCCTGCGGCTGCTGCCCGCGACGTCCGCGGACCCGGGAGAGGCCCGGCATCTGGAGCCGCCACCACACGAAGAGCACCACGGCGACCACGGCGACCACGGTGATGAGAAGGTCGAACGGCTGCAGGGCGCGCCGGATGTCCTCCCAGTTGCCCCCGAGCTGGACGCCCGCCCACACGAGCAGCATCGACCAGATGAACGCGCCCGCCGTCGAGTAGACGACGAACGTGCGGATCGGCATGCGCGCCACGCCAGCCGGGAAGCTGATGAAGGTCCGCACGATCGGAAGGAGGCGGCTGAAGAACGCGGTGGGCGCCCCCCACTTGAGGAAGAAGCGCTCGGCGAGCTCGATCTCGTGGTGGCGGATGAGGAGGTACTTCCCGTATCGCTCGAGGAACGGCCTGCCCCCGTACGCGCCGATGGCGTACGCGATGAGCGACCCCGCGGTGTTCCCGAGCGTGGCGACGACGACGACGATCCAGTAGTTCCACGCCCCGCCGGTGAGCGGCTCGACCTGGGTCGGATCGGAGACGAGGAACCCGGCGAAGGGGAGGATGAGCTCCGAGGGGAGCGGGATCATCGCCGACTCGATCGTCATGGCGAGGAAGACGCCGACGTACCCGAGCGCGCCGTACAGCCCCTCGAGGAAGGGGATGGCGATCTGGTCGATGAAGGCAAGCATGCCCCGGCAGGATAGCCGACCGGAACGGGGCGGCGGTCGGCCCGCTACGGTCGGGGGCGCTCGTCGACCTCGTCGGGCAGGACGCCCAGCCGGTCGCACGGCCGCCCCGGCCGGGGGGTAATCTCGCGGGAGTCGCAGCCGACCGCTCGCGGGGGGGCGTGGAGCTCGGCCGTGGGTCGGAACGTCCCGGATGCGCCCCGACCCGGGAGATGGCGCGTGCTCGGGCGGCCGGCACGGGCCGAGGAGAGATGCGATGTTCCCAGGGCTCCGCAAGGTCCTCGGCCTCTACCAGGGCTATCGCCTCCACCTCGCCGCATCCCAGGCCCTCATGATCGGCGCGGTCGTCTGCATGCTCCTGGTCCAGGCGCTCAACGCGAGGCTCATCGACCAGGGGATCCAGGTGCGCGACATCGAGGTCGTGGTACAGACGGCGGTGGCGATGATCGCCATCGCGGCCGTCGGCGGGGTCCTCTTCGCACTCAACGCCGCGTACGCGGTCCTGTTCTCCGAGAACACCGCGCACTTCGCCCGCGACACCGTCTACCGGCAGATCCAGGCGCTGTCCTTCGGGAACATCGACCGTTTCCACACGAGCGCGCTCCTCGTCCGGCTGTCCTCCGACGTGGAGAACCTCCGGACCGCCGTCCTCTACGGGGTCATGTTCCTGCTCCCGGCGCCGATCTCGATCGTGGTCGCGGTGATCCTGGGGTTCATCACCGCCCCGAGCCTCGCCCCGATCATGATCGGGGTCCTCGTCGTCCTCGCGATCGTCCTCGCGCTCATCCTCGGGGGCATCCAGCCCCTGTACGACCGGCGCCAGCAGCGGCTCGATGGTGTCAACAACGTCCTCCAGGAGCAGCTGGCCGGGGTCCGCGTCGTCAAGGCGTTCGTCCGGGAGGACTACGAGCGGCAACGGTTCGCCCGCTCGGCGGAGGACCTGCGACAGGCGGCCCTGACGCCGGCTCTCCGGATCGCGCTCTTCATGCCGACGATCAACTTCGTCATCTACGCCGGGATCGCGCTCCTCTACTGGTTCGGTGGGCGCACGGTCATCGAGGGCACGGGCCTCGCCGTCGGCGAGATCGTCGCGTTCGCCGGATACCTCACCGCCGCGGTCATCCCGATGGCGCTGCTCGCGTTCCTCCTTCCGCTGCTCACGCAGGGGGAGGCTTCCGTGTCGCGGCTCCTGGAGGTCCTCGACGCGGAGCCCGAGGTCAAGGACCGCCCGGATCCCACCGCCGTCGACCTGTCGTCCGTTCGCGGCCGGGTCGCGTTCGAGCACGTGTCGTTCGGGTACCTCGGCGACGACGGCCGCCCCGCGACGCTGGTCCTGCGCGACATCGACTTCGTCGCCGAGCCGGGCGAGACCGTCGGGTTCCTCGGGGCGACCGGCTCGGGCAAGACCTCGCTCGTGAGCCTCGTCCCGCGCTTCTACGATGTCGTCGAGGGGCGAGTGGCCATCGACGGCGTGGACGTCCGCGACATCCCGCAGCGCGACCTCCGCGAGATCGTGGGCATGGCGCTCCAGGAGGCGATCCTCTTCAGCGGCGACATCCGCGGCAACATCAAGCTCGGTCGCGAGCTCGACGACGCGGCGATGGCGGCAGCCGCCCAGGCGGCCGATGCGGCGGGGTTCGTCGACGTGCTGCCGCAGCGGTACGACGGCCCGGTCTCGCGCCGGGGCTACAACTTCTCCGGCGGCCAGCGCCAGCGCCTCGCCATCGCGCGTGCCCTCGCCGGGAGCCCCAGGGTCATCATCCTCGACGACAGCACGAGCGCCGTCGACGTCGCCGCAGAGGGGCGGATCCAGGCCGGTGTCGAGGATCTCATGGGCGACGTCACCCGCCTGTACGTCGCACAGCGGATCAGCGCGGTCCTCACGGCCGACAAGATCGTGCTCCTCGAGGCCGGGCGCCAGGTGGCGGTGGGTTCCCACGAGGAGCTCCTGCGCACGAGCGTCCTCTACCGCGAGATCTACGAATCGCAGCTCGGACCGGTGGACGTCCCGCTGCAGCCACCTCCGGGGTCGCCTCCGGGCGCGCCACCTCCGGAGCCGCCTCCCCCGGCGATCGCCGGCGACGGGACGGAGGTCGTGCGATGACCGTCTCGACCCCCACCCCGATGAGCGGGCCCGCCACCGACGTCCCGCCGGCCGACTCGAAGGCCAGGAGCCTGGGTGCGGATACCGGCGCGCCGGCCGCCCCGAAGGGATCCGGGTTCATCCCCACGATGGGTCGGCTTCTCGGCTACGCGGCCGCCAGCCGGGCGCGGTTCGTGCTCTCGATCATCCTCATCCTCGTCGACCGGATCCTCGGGACGTTCCGCCCGCTCATCATCGGCTCGATGGCGGGCGTCCTGGCGGCCGGCGGCCCGATGGGCGACCTCGAGAACCTCGTCCTCCTGCTCGGCGGCATCACGATCTTCCTGTGGATCGAGGGAGCATTCCTCGAACGCACCGTGGCCTACGTCGCGCAGGACGCGCTCTATCGCCTCCGAACGGACCTCGTCGACCGGATCCAGAGCCTGTCGCTCAACTTCTACGACCGTCGGCCGATCGGCGAGCTCATGAGCGGGGTCACCAACGACAGCGAGGCCGTCAACCAGTTCATGTCGAACGGCTTCAGCTCGGCGCTCTCGTCGGTCGTCCAGATCATCACGACCCTGATCGCGATGGTCCTCCTGAGCATCGACCTCACGCTCGTCACGGTGGCGATCATCCCGATCGTCATCATCGCCACGACCGCGATCGAGCGGATCGCCGGCCCGGCGTTCACGCAGCTCCAGGAGAAGTTCGGGGGGATCTCCGGATTCCAGGAGGAGACGCTCTCGGGTGAGAAGACCATCATCGCGTACAACCGGCAGGACCTCGCGTCCGGGATCCACGCCGAGTACAGCAACGAGCTGCTCTCGATCGGCGCCCGCGCGCAGTTCACCGGGCTGCTGGCCTACCCGGTCTCGCAGTTCGTCTCCAGCCTCCAGATCGCCCTCATCGGGCTCGTCGGCGGGATCCTCGTCATCGAGGGCAACCTCGCGATCGCGGTGGTCGTCTCCTTCTTCGGGTATGCCGGGAGGCTGTCGGAGCCGGTCTCCCAGCTCGGCCAGCTCTTCGCGTCCGCCCTCAAGGCGGCGGCCGGCGCCGCGCGCGTCTTCGCGATCATCGACGAGGAGCCGCAGGTGGTGGACCAGCCGGACGCGGCCGAGCTCCCCGCCATCGACGGCCGTGTCGTCTTCGACCACGTGGACTTCAGCTACGTCCCGGGGCGCCGGGTCCTCCACGACAACAGCTTCGTCGCGGAGCCCGGCCAGAAGATCGGCCTTGTGGGCCCCACCGGCGCCGGCAAGAGCACGATCCTCAACGTGCTCACCCGGTACTACGACGTCGATGCGGGGGCGATCACCATCGACGGCCACGAGGTGCGCGGCCTGGCCCTCGACAGCCTGAGGAGGCAGGTGGGCACGGTCCTGCAGGAGCCATTCCTCTTCTCCGACACCGTCATGAACAACCTGAGGTACGCGAGGGATGGGGCGACGGACGACGAGTGCATCGCGGCTGCGAAGGACGCGAACTCGCACGACTTCATCCTCGGCCTGCCCCAGGGCTACGAGACGGTCCTCACCGACCGCGGCGCCAACCTCTCGGCGGGGCAGCGGCAGATGCTCACGATCGCGCGGGCCATGGTGGCCGATCCCCGCGTCCTCATCCTCGACGAGGCCACCTCGAGCGTGGACACGCGGACGGAGAAGCTCATCCAGGGGGCGCTCGCCAGGCTCCAGGAGGGCCGGACGAGCTTCGTCATCGCGCACCGGCTCTCCACCATCCGCGACTCGGCGCAGATCCTCGTCATCGACGGCGGGCGCATCGTGGAGCGCGGGACCCACGATGAGCTCCTTGCGATGGGCGGGCTCTACCGGACCCTGTACGAGGGGCAGTTCCGGGGAACCCGCGGGGCCGCGGCGGTCGCCGGGCCGGCCGGGTAGCGGGCGCGCGGCGGCCGGGTAGCGGCGCGGCGGCGGGCGGGAAGCGTGCGTGCCGCGCCGGCGGCCCAGGGACGGTGGGGCGCTAGAATCGGCACATGAGCGCGATCAGGATCGTCGACGTCGTCGACGCCGAGGCGTTCGGCCTCGTCCCGCCGTGCGCCGATGCGAGGTTCGACCACCGCACCTGCGACTACTGGGAGGACGCCGACCGCGGCTCACGGGCGCATCGCGAGGATCGGCTGCGTGCCCCGAGCCAGCCGCCCGCCCGGCCTGGCCCGCGACCGCGCGTGGACCGGTTCGGCATCGATCCGGACGAGGCCGCGGCGGACATCGCCGCCGCCCCCGCGAACCCGTTCCTCC
>JBAWVU010000163.1:0-6201 GCA_037147135.1 Chloroflexota bacterium | reverse complement strand
CCTGTTGAGGACCTCCAGTGCCCATATGTGAGTGTCTGGCCAGCCCATGTGTGAGTGTGTAGACTGGACATCAATGAGTGCCCATAGCGCCCCTCACGCTCCGCTCGGGAGAGTGAAGGGGTACCTGCCTCGCTTCGCTGACGGCGAGCTTGCCGTGCGCCTGAGAGCGACGGGCGCAGTCCTCATCGAGGGGCCACGAGGTTGCGGCAAGACCGAGACCGCGCTGCGGCCCGCCCGGAGCGCCGTTCGCCTCGATCGAGACGAGCAGGCCCGAGCTGCGGGACTCGTGGATCCGGCTCTCCTTCTCGACGGTCCTTTGCCGCGCCTCATCGACGAGTGGCAGCTGGTGCCGCGCGTCTGGAACCAGGTGCGGAGCGACGTCGACGACCACCCCGATGAGACGGGGCGGTTCATCCTGGCCGGCTCGAGTGTCCCGGCCGACGACGAGACGCGCCACAGCGGCTCGCTGCGCTTCACCCGGCTGCGGATGCGACCGATGTCGCTCGCAGAGAGCGGCTACTCGACCGGGGACGTCTCGCTCGCCGCGCTTTTCGACGGGGAGAGCCCGCGAGCCGGAGATCCGGGACTCACGATCCGCGACCTCGTGGAGCGCATCGCGGTCGGAGGCTGGCCGGCACTCATCGGGCGCAGCGTGGACGATGCGCTGATCGCGCTCCGCGGCTATCTCGACGAGACGCGTCGGGCCGACCTGCTTCGCCTCGACGGAGTCCGCCGGGACCCGGAGAACGTCGCGCGTGTGCTGAGGTCCCTGGCCCGTCATGTCGCGACATCGGCATCGGCGCGATCCATCGCCGCCGATATCGGCGGGGCCGATGGACCGATCGACTACCACACCGTCCTGGAGTACACCAACGCGCTGACGCGCCTGTTCGTCACCGAGGACCTGCCGGCGTGGTCGCCGGCGCTCCGCTCCCGAAGCGCCCTGCGGGCAGCGCCCACACGGCACTTCGTCGACCCGTCCCTTGCCGTAGCCGCTCTGGGGACAGGTCCCGAGAGACTGCTCAAGGACGTCGAGACACTCGGCCTGCTGTTCGAGTCCCTGGTCGTCCGCGATCTTCGGATCTACGCCCAGACCATCGACGCGAACGTCCTCCACTATCGGGAGGACTCCGGCCTGGAGGCCGACGCGATCGTCGAGCGACGAGATGGGAACTGGGCCGGCTTCGAGGTCAAACTGGGCCAGGCCGCAGTCGATGACGCGGCGAAGAGTCTGCTGCGTGTCGCTGGGCGGGTCGATGCGGACCGACATGGCCCGCCTGCGGCCCTCGCCGTGATCACGGGCTGGGGATATGCCTACCGCCGGCCGGATGGCGTGGCGGTCATCCCGGTTGGAGCGCTCGCGCCCTGACCCGTGGGGCACATCTCGCGCGGTCGTCGTGACCCTCGCCCTGTTGCCTCGCGAGGCAACAGGGCGTCACGGAACCGACCGACCGTGGCGGTAGCCGCCGCCCTCGCCTCATCTTCCGCCGAACGCCGGAGTCGCCGGGGTACGAACACGTCATGGCGGTCGGGGGAACAGGGGCCCATAGTGATGGTCACGCGGGCCCTGCCGTGGCCTGACGGACTCAGGCGGAGCAAGGGGGGAGAAGGAGGCACTCGTGCCTCGTCACCCGAGCCCGACCGGGCGTGTGTGCTCGCGGCTCATCGCCGCGGGCGCGATCGTCGCGCTCGTCGTCGCGTGCACCGGCAACGCGACCCCCGCCCCGTCCGGCCCGGGCGCGGACGGCGGCTCGGGCACCGCGCTCGCCACGGCCCCGATCGTCGACGGGTTCGCAGACGATTCCGAGCTCGTGCCCCCGATCCTCGAGGAGGGCGGCGTCCCGGCGCCGGAAAACCCGACCCCGCCGATCACAGGCCACCTGCAGCTCGGTCCGACCACGGACCTCGCGAGCGAGACGGTCGGCGCCGCGGGAGGAACGATCGCGGCCGAGGGATTCGAGATCCAGGTCCCCGATGGCGCCCTGGCCGGCGACACGACATTCGCCGTCACGCAGGCCCCGATCACCGGCCAGGACTTCGGCGACCTCATCACCCCGGTCACGCCGCTCTACCTTGTCGATGACGGCGACGCGCTCCTCGCGGCGCCCGTGACGATCGTCCTCCCCGCGACGATCCCGGACGGGAAGACGGCGATGGCCTTCACTTACGACGAGGCGGCCGGGATGCTCACGCCGCTCATCCCGATCGCCCAGGATGCCACGACCCTCACCGTCGGAGCGACCCACTTCTCGGGGCTCTTCGGTGCGCTCGTCGACCTGGCGAAGCTCCCAACGACCGTCGACTCGGGCTTCCGCCCGGGCGTCGACGACTGGCAGTTCGGCAACTACGGCTCCTACGTCGCCCCAGAAGGCCAGTGCGAGGGTCAGAGCGGCAGCGCCATCTGGTACTACGTCTACCAGCGCCGAGCGGGCGGTGCCTCCCCACTCTTCGGGCTCTACGACAACAATGGCGCCCCGACGAGGACGCCGACCCTGTGGGTGGACGACTCCGACGGGTACCGGCTGGCGAGTTCCGTACAGGCCGACCCGGTCGCCGTGCCGTTCACGTACGCGTTCCTCAAGAACACGATGTGGGACGCGGCCGACGGCCGCGTCACGTATGACGCGTTCCGGGCTGTCATCGCCCTGTCCGGGCGCCCCCAACTCGTGCGCATCAGCGCCGGACCGGGCGACGGCGGGCACACGATGGTGGTCTACCGAGTCACCCCACAATGGCTCCTCATCGCCGACCCGAACTACCCGGGGATCGGCCGGCGGATCCGCTATGACCCGACGACCGGGTCGCTCGGTCCGTTCGTCTCGGGGAACAACGCCGCCGACATCGCTGCGGGCATGGCGAAGCGGTACACCCGCTTCGCCTACGTGCCCTGGGAGTCGTCCTACTCCGTGGACTCCATCGCCGCCCACTGGGCCGAGTTCGAGGCCGGCACGGCGGGCGACGACGTGTTCCCGGCCTACGTGGTGGAGGCGCTGGACACGGACGCACAGGGCGCGGACGTCTGGGTGCCGCTCGTCGACGGCTACCAGACGACCGAGGCGACGCTGACGCTTCGCCTTCGCGCCCCGAACGCCGTCGACGACGTGCTGATGAAGGTCTACCGCGGCACTTCGTCCACCGTCCTCGCAATGGGCATGCAGGTGACGATCGACCTCGAGGACGGCGAGAACCCCCTCGGCATCCTCGAACTAGGCCACCAGGCCGGCTGGACCGATTGGGAGTACGTCGACTTCGTCAGAGTGATCGTCACGCGCAACCCCTCGCCATCTCCTTCTGTCGACGAGATCCTGGCGTCGAACACCCCCGGGGCTGCAGCGGACACCCCCGTGGCGGCCACCGGCGCCTGGGTGCTGAAGCTGGTCCAGCCCGATGTCGGCAAGACCGAGGTGCAGTTCAGCTACCCGGGCCTTGCCTGTACGGGCGGAACGACGGTGGCATCGACGGAGACCAGCGCCACGACCACGACGACCGGCACGTGCCAGGTGACCGGTGCGGTGGTCGCCAACGAGACGACGCAACACTCCTGGAGCCGGCCACCGGACCGGCTCACGCCCGGCCAGGAGGTGACCGGCAGCTTGACCGCGAGCCAGTCGGGCCTGTGTTACTGGGGAGGCGCGACGACCGAGGAATCGTGCCGCAGCTCCGTTGCCACCAGCCACTCGGTCTGGGTGGGTGACGGCTGGCCCGGGGGCCAGACGGAGTTCCCCTACGAGGACCTGTACTTCGGCAACGACTCCGCCGGGACGGCCCGAGCTTCCGACCATCCGAACGGCAGCTTCGAGTGGACGGTTCCCGACGGCTCCCAGGGTGGCGGCAGGACCCTGTTGCTCCAGTTCGTCTCGGGGTCATCCGGAGGGAAGGTCTACACGAACTACTGGTACGAGTGGCAGGCGCCCTGAGACCCGCACATCGCCACATGGATCCGTCGCACCCGGGATCACGTGGGAGATGGGTCTTCCCGCTTGCCGACGTCTCCGAGGTGTCGATCCTCCTGCTCCTGGCAATGCTGTGCTCTGCGATCGAGATGACGCAGCCGAGCGCTGGCGGCGCCGGGCCACCCTGTCGGGGTACCATCCCGTAGGCTCGCCGGCTCCGACGCCGATGGACACGACGCGACAGCGCTGCGACCCGACGACGAGGAGGATGGCATGAGGATCCTGGTGGCCGAGCAGGTGGCGGCGGAAGGCGTCGAGATCCTCCGTGCCGCGCACGACGTCGATGAGCGCGTCGGGCTCTCGCACGAGGAGTACCTCGCGATCCTCCCCGACTACGACGCCCTCATGGTCCGCAGCCAGGTCCAGGTCGATGCCGCGATGTTCGCTGCCGGCACGCGCCTCGTCGTCGTCGGAAGGGCCGGCGTCGGGGTGGACAACGTCGACCTGGAGGCCGCGACGAAGGCCGGGGTCATCGTCGTCAACGCGCCGACGGGCAACACGATCGCCGCGGCGGAGCACACGCTCGCGCTCCTCTACGCCCTGGCACGCAATGTCGCCGCGGCCGACGCGTCCGTGCGGCGCGGCGAGTGGAAGCGCGCGCAGTTCACGGGCGTCGAGCTCCGCGGCAAGACGCTCGGGCTCATCGGGTTCGGGAAGATCGGGCAGGCGATCGCCGTGCGGGCGCAGGCGATGGAGATGCCGGTGCTCGCGATCGACCCGCTCGTCACCGCGGAGCTGGCGGCCAATTTCGGGGTCGAGCTCGTCGAGCTGCCGGAGCTCCTCGCGCGGGCCGACGTGGTGAGCCTCCACGTCCCCAAGACGCGGACCACCGCCGGGATGATCGGGGCGGCCGAGCTCGCGCGGATGAAGCCCACGGCATTCCTCCTCAACGTCGCCCGCGGCGGCGTCGTCGATGAGCGAGCGCTCGCCGACGCGCTTGCCGCCGGCACGATCGCGGGGGCCGGGATCGACGTCTACGACCACGAGCCCCCCTCGGGCTCTCCCCTGCTCGAGGCGCCGCGGACGGTCCTCACGCCCCACCTCGGCGCGTCGACCGCCGAGGCGCAGGTCCGGGTCGCCGTCGAGGCAGCACAGCAGGTCATCGACGTGCTCGATGGCCGTCCCGCCCGCTACGCCGTCAACGCGCCGCTCCTCACGCCCGAGACGGCCCGGGCGACCGCGCCGTACCTGCCGCTCACCGAGACGCTCGGGTCCCTTCTCGCCCAGTTCGAGCGCGGCGGCGTCGAGCGCCTCACGATCGAGGTCGCGGGCGAGCTTGCCGAGCACGATCCGGGCCAGCTCACCGCGGCAGCCCTCCGGGGGCTCCTCGAAGGGTCGACGACGGAGCGCGTGAACCTCGTGAACGCCACCCTCCTCGCGAAGGCGCGCGGCATCGAGATCGTCGAGCGACGGACCCCGGTCGCAGGCGCGTACGCGTCGCTGGTCACGCTCGTCGCGGAGACGAGCAGGCACGCCGCCACCGTCGCCGGGACGATCGCCAATGGCGAGCCGCGCCTCGTCCGGATCGACGACTACCGGCTCGACATGGCGCCGGCCACCCGGATGCTCATCATGAGCCACCGCGACCGGCCCGGGATGGTCGGCCGGATCGGCGCGCTCCTCGGTGCCGTGGACGTGAACATCAGCGCGATGACGCTCGCGCGGATGGCGCCGCGCGCCGAGGCGATCATGCTCCTCGCGCTCGACGAGGCGGTCCCCGACGAGGTCGCCGCGCAGATCCGGAGCATCGAGGGGGTCATCGAGGTCTGGGTCGTCTATCTCGGGCGGACGGACGGGGACGGACAGGGCCCGGACGGACAGGACGCCGTCAGGGGGTGAGCAGCGTGGCCCCCCTCGTCCCCGACGGCCTCGATGCCTCGCTCCTCCTGCTCCGGCACGGCGAGACGCGGCTCCTCCTCGAGCGCCGCTTCCAGGGTCGCTCCGAGACGCCGCTCAGCCCGCTCGGCCGGCGCCAGGCGGAGCTCGCCGGTGACCGGATCGCGCATCCCCGGCGCCCGCCCGCGCTCCCGGTCCCCGATGGGCCGCCGCGCTTCGTGGCGCACTCGCCGTTGCGGCGGACGACGGAGACTGCCACCGCCGTCGCCACGGCGCTCGTGACAGCCGGGACATCGAACGTGCCCCTCCTCGCGGAGCCCGCGCTCGTCGAGATCCACCAGGGCGCCTGGGAGGGCCTGCGCCAGGAGGAGGACCGCCGCGACAAGCATTACCAGCGATAGCCCGGCAGCTC
>JBAWVU010000162.1:0-6203 GCA_037147135.1 Chloroflexota bacterium | reverse complement strand
CGCCACGCGCGCGTCGGGGTCGTCGCGGCTGATCGCGTCGAGGATCGCGTCGCTGATCTGGTCGCACATCTTGTCCGGGTGGCC
This sequence comes from Chloroflexota bacterium, assembly GCA_037147135.1. Lineage (GTDB taxonomy): Bacteria > Chloroflexota > Limnocylindria > Limnocylindrales > CSP1-4 > CAIYQJ01. The sequence goes on along the minus strand of JBAWVU010000162.1, from coordinate 6,119 downwards.
CTCGGTGACCGACTCGGACGTGAAGAGGTACTGCGGGGCGTCGTGGATCGTCGTCATGGGAGCCTCGCTGGACGCGCGTGAGGGGATTGGTGGAGCCTAGCACGCGGGACGTCGCGGCCCCACGGGGCCGGCCCGGCCGGATCGCGGCGCCGTCGCCGCGCGGGAGAGCCGCGCCCCCGCCGGGCGGGCGACCTCTACGTCCCACTCTGCCAATCGGCCGCGTACCGGACCTGCTCGTCGGTGAGCGGCTCGAGCTCGATGCCGAACGACGCGAGCTTGAGCCGGGCGACCTCGCGGTCGATCGCGTCCGGGACGGCATAGACGCGCGGCTCGAGCTCCGCGTGGTGGAGCGCGACGTACTCGGCGGCGAGCGCCTGGTTCGCGAAGCTCATGTCCATCACCGCCGCCGGGTGGCCCTCGGCCGCCCCGAGGTTGACGAGCCGGCCCTCCGCGATGAGCCGGATCCGCTTGGGCCCGAAGTCGTACTCGAGGACGTTCTCGCGGACCTCCTTCACGTGCCCCTCGGCGAGCGCGTGCAGCGCCTTGAGGTCGAGCTCGGCGTCGAAGTGGCCGGAGTTCGCGAGGACGGCGCCGTCGCGCATGGCGACGAAGTGCTCGCGCCGGAACACGTTCACGTTGCCGGTCGCGGTCACGAAGATCTCGCCCCACGGAGCCGACTCCGTGTGCGTCATGACGAGGAGGCCATCCATCCGGGCCTCGAGCGCCTTGATCGGATCGACCTCTACGACCGCGACCTGCGCGCCCATCCCGCGGAAGCGCATCGCGATCCCCTTGCCGACCCAGCCGTAGCCGGCGATGACGACGTTCCGGCCCGCGAGGAGGAGGTTCGTCGCGCGCACGATCCCGTCGACGGTCGACTGGCCGGTGCCGTAGCGGTTGTCGAACAGGTGCTTGGTCAGCGCCTCGTTCACCGCCACGACGGGGAAGCGGAGTGCGCCGTCGGCGGCCATCGCGCGGAGCCGGATGACGCCGGTCGTCGTCTCCTCCGTCCCGGCGAGGATCTCCGGCAGCTGCTCGGGTCGCTTGCTGTGGAGGAGCGAGACGAGATCGCAGCCATCGTCCTGGGTGAGGTGCGGGTGGGTGTCCGCCACGGCGTCGAGGTGCGCGTAGTACGTCTCGCGATCCTCGCCGCGGCGGGCGTAGACGCTCATCCCATACCGGACGACGAGCGCCGCCGCGACGTCGTCCTTCGTCGAGAGCGGATTCGAGGCCGCGAGCGCGACCTCGGCGCCACCGGCCTGGAGCGTCCGCATGAGGTTCGCGGTCTCGGTGGTGACGTGCAGGCACGCGCCGATCCGCATCCCGGCGAGCGGCCGCTCGGCGGCGAAGCGATCCCGGATGAGGCGGAGGACCGGCATCTCTCGCTCGGCCCACTCGATCCTCCGTACGCCCTCGTCGGCGAGGCCGAGGTCGGCCACGTCGTGCGGCGGCAGGGTGGACGGGGAGCCGGCGCCCCTCGCGGCGGTGGGATCGGAATCAGTCACGGTCAATGGTCCTCTCTCTCGGCGCCGAAGAGGGCGCGGATCCTCGCGAGGACACCGGGCCATGGTGGCGCGAGGCGGTGGATGAGACGCTCTTCGAAGCGGGCGTGCTCGACGTAGCCGAGCCGAAGGTAGGCGGCGAGCGCCGGTGGATTGTCGGCCCGGACATTGAGCACGACGAGGTCGCAGAAGCGGAGCAGCTCGGCCGTGACGGCACCCGTCGTCGCCTTCGCGAACCCGCGCCCCCGGTATTCGGCTGCGGTCATGACGTTGCCCACGACCCCGATGCCAGCCTCGCGGCTGATGACATGCGTCCCGGCTGCGGCCACGAGCCTGCCCCCGACGCGGATGCCGCAGTAGATCCCCTCCGCGATCGTGGAGGCCGGCAGCCACGACGTGAAGCCGAGCTGGTAGAGCTTGTTGAGGTCCCCCACCTCGGCCGGGTAGAGCCGCTGGACGTCGGCGGGGGCGGGGCGGAATGAGGACCGGTCGACCCACATCCGGACCATGGGCGGTCCCGGATCGACCCGGTAGTGCGCCTCGATCGCCGGCAGGTTGGCCGGCGGCGCCGCCACGTACGCGACGCGCGGCCGGACGACGCGGGCGAGGATCGCGGAGATCGCGTCGTTCTCGCCCATGACGAAGAGCGGCTGGGGCGAGAGCCCCGCGTACTCGAGGACGAGCCCGACCGGCGCGCCGCCGTCCGTCGCGAGGCTCCACCGCGTCCGCGCGAACTCGCGATCGTCGAGATCGCAGAGCGCGTACGCCGAGAGGATCCGGTCACGTCCGAGGAACGCGCGAAGGAGCTCGCGGTCCTTCGTCTCCTCGACGGCGAGCCATCGAGACCCGCTGCGGGCGATGGCCGTCACGGCGTTGCCCCCGCTGGCGACCGCGTCGCGAAGGCCGCTGCGAGCGCCGCCAGGTCCGCCGCGAACGGTGGCCGGAAGACGCCGGCGTCAGTGACGAACGCGGAGACGAGGTCGCCCGGGGTCGCGTCGACTACGGGGTTGCGCGCCGTGGCGCCGGGTGCGGCGACTTCGAGGCCGCGGAGCCACAGCACGTCGCTCGCCGCGCGCATCTCCCCGGGGAGGTCGGCCACGCCACCCGCGCCCGGGTCGATCGCGGCGCCGGGCGCGCAGACCCAGACCGGGACGCCGGCCGACGCGGCCGCGACCGCGACCCCGAACGTGCCGATCGGCGCGAGGAAGGAGCCGTCGCGCGCGACGCGGTCGGCCGCGACGAGGACGACATCGACCTCGCCGGACGCGAGGATCCAGCCGGCCGCCCCGTCCGCGAGGATCGAGAACGGGACCGCGGCCTGAACCAGCTCCCACGCCGCGAGCCGGGAGCCGTCGAGCCAGGGTCGTGTCTCGAGCACGAAGACGTGGATCGATCGTCCGGTCGCCGCGTATGCGGTGAGGACCCCGAGCGCGGTCCCCACCTGCCCGCCGGCGAGCGCCCCACTCGACCCGAGCGTCAGGACGCCGACGGCGCGCTCGGCGGCGGACGGGAACTCCCCGACGGCGCGCTCCGCACTGGGCGGGAACTCCCCGACGCCAGGCTCGGACGCGGCGGTCGCCTCTGCGGCACCCGACTCCGCGGCACCCGACTCCGCGGCCCGGACGAGTCCCTCGAGCGCGGCCCGCCCCGCGTCGACGAGCCGCGCGTTGTCGAGCGTGGTCTCGAACGCGATCGCGTCCGCCTCGACTCGCATCGCGTCGGCGATCTCGTCGCCGGCGTCCGCAAGCTCTCCCACGATCGACATCCGGGCCATGAGCCGGTCGACCGCCGCCCGCGGTGCCGCAGGGGCGACGCGTGCAAGCCCGAGGGCATTCGCGGTCCCCCTGATCGTCGCGAGGCGGACGTATGGCTTCGCGGACCGGGCGCGGCCGGCCGTGAGGGCGAGCCCGTACGCGGCGACCTGGGCGATCGCCGGGCCGCCGCGCACCGCGAGTTCGCGGATCGCGCGGGCGACCTCCGCTCCGGTCGTGCACTCGATCTCCACGATCTCGAACGGGAACCGGCCCTGGTCGAGGACGAAGAGACGGTCGGACTCCATCCGGAACGGGCTCCGACGCCCCGTATCCGACGACGGCGCCTCCACCGCGGCCGCAGCGTCGTCCCGGGAGACGTCGTCGAGGAGGGCCGCTGCGGCCTCAGCGGAGGATCGCTGGAGGGCCGTCGCCACGCCGACGACCTGCGCCGCGGTCTGGATCGCATCCGCCGCGAGGAGGCGGAAGAAACGCCGTCGGCTCGGATCCGGGACGCCGGAGGCCGGCGGCTCGGGGGTCGGCCCGGGCGGTGCGACGCTCGCTCCCGGATCCGGGGTGGTGGAGCGGCCGGCGGTCGGCTCGCCGTCGGTCACGCGGACCCCTCGTTCAGTACTGGATGACGCTCGAGACCGGGAACTCCGTGAGCCGGTCACGACCCTTGAGGAAGAGGAGCTCGACGAGGAAGGAAAGGCCGACGATCTCGCCTCCGAGGCGCCGCACGAGGTCGACCGTGCCGCGGACGGTCCCGCCCGTCGCGAGCAGGTCGTCCACGATGAGGACCCGGCCGCCTTCGGCGATCGCGTCGCGGTGGATCTCCAGCGTGTTGGAGCCGTACTCGAGCGCGTACTCGACGCTGAGCGTCTCGTGCGGCAGCTTCCCGAGCTTCCGCACCGGGACGAGCCCGACCCCGAGCCGGTAGGCCATCGGGGCGCTGAAGATGAAGCCGCGTGATTCCATCCCGACTACGACGTCGACCTTCGTCTCGAGGAACGGCTCGAGCATGAGGTCGACCGCCTCGCGGAACGAGGGGCCATCCTTCAGGAGCGTCGTGATGTCGTAGAAGAGGATGCCGGGCTTCGGGAAGTCGGGCACCTCCCGGATCCGCGCACGGAGCTCCTCGGCTGGCATTGGTGCGTGCTCCTCCACGGGGTCGCGGCGAGCGGTCACGCCGCGTGGGAATTCTACCGCAGCGCCGAGGGGTCCCCCGGACGTCCAGCCGGGCGGGTCACCGCGACGGGAGCCGGACGAGGAGCCAGAGCGTGCCACCGGCGAGCAGGGTGAACGCCGCGGTGAGGAGCAACGTCTCCGGCGTCACCCCGGAGGAGTTGCCGGGTGCCGCGAGGGCCGCGACGATCGCGAGCGCGACCAGGCCCTGGCCGAGGAGCCAGATGGCGGTGAGGACGACACCGAGCGTCCGGCCCCAGCCGCGGCGCAGCGCGACGCCGATCGCGGCGACCACGTGGATCGCCGCGAAGAACAGGAAGAGCGGCGCGTTCTCGCTCGTGCTCTGGAGGGCGCCGAGCGCGGCAAAGCCCGCGAGGACGAGGAGGCCGGCGGCGGGGATCGCCTCGCGGGGCCCGATCCGCTGGGACGGTGCCTGGCCGGCACCCGGGAGGGGCGCATCGTCTTCGGCGAGCGGACCGACGGTCACGGCAGCGGCGGACGCTCGCTGCGCCGGAGGTCGAGCTTCCGTTCGGTCCCGGCGAGGAGCCGCCTGATGTTGTCGAGATGGAAGAGCCAGATGAGCGCAGTCCCGACGACCGCGTACGCGACGTACGCCGTGGGTCCACCGTTCGCGAGGGTCGTCGCCGCGAGGCTGAGCCCCGCGACGAGCGATCCGACGAGCGATCCGAGCGAGGAGTATCCCGTGACGAGAAGAATGACGAGGTAGATGGGGACGATCGCGAACGCGATGACCGGGGCGAGGACGAGGAGCGAGCCCCACCCGACCGAGACCCCCCGGCCGCCCTTGAAGCCGAGGTACGGCGAGAACGTGTGACCGACGATGGCGACCGCCGCGGCGGCCACCTCGACCCACGGCCCGGCTCCGAGGAGGCGCGCGAGGAGCACGACGACGACCCCCTTGAGCATGTCAAGGAGGCCCGCCGTGAGAGCGAGACGAGGGCCCACGGCACGGAGGACGTTCGCCCCGCCGGTCCGGCCGCTTCCGAGGGTCCTGGGGTCGGGCCCGCCGGCGAGCCGCGCGACCACCACGCCCCACGGGATCCCACCGATGAAGTACGCGGCGACGACGATCGCCACGTCTCGGACCACGGACGGCAGATCCATCGGCGGGAGTATAGCCGGGGGTCGGATGCCCGCGGGACGGCTCCCGACGGACGAGGCTGCCTGCGGGTCAGACCCGGCCGGGAGCGGGGCCCGCGAGCAGGTCGGCCGCGAGCAGTCGCACCGCCGCGGCGTCCGCCGCGACGAGGGCCGTCCGCCCGAGCTCGTCGAGGTCCGGCCCGGCGGCCGACGCGAGCGCACCATCATTTACGAAGCCCCCTTCGACCGCTGCGACCGTGAACAGGATTACGCCACAGTGTGGAAGGAGTTTGAAAGAAGGGGGAAGGGTTAGGAGGGCAATATGGCAAAAACACTCGATGTAAAAGACCGGAAGATCATGCAACTGATCGGGCAATGCCCCAGTGCAACAATCCTCGGTCTGCTACCGGTGGATCCCTCAGATCAGGATGGGATACTTGAGTTGGTAAGAACTTTGTCAGATGGAAGCTTCCAAACGTTCGCGACGCTTCAGGAGGACTACCCAGCAGCTACCAGCTATGCAGTGGCCCTCGCACTGAGCAAAGGCACAACAGAGGCCAATTTCTATAATGCCTTGGAG
>JBAWVU010000161.1:0-6294 GCA_037147135.1 Chloroflexota bacterium | reverse complement strand
GTCCCGATGATCATGAACAGGGCGTACTCGGCCACGCCCACCTTCTCGCTGGTCGGCGGGAGCAGGCTCACGATGAACGTGAACGCGCATGCCGCGAACCCCAGCCCGCCCACGACCCAGACGCCGACCATCCCGCCAGGGATCCGGAAGGACCGGTGCACGTCCGGCTGCGTGTAGCGCAGCCGGATGACGGCCCCGAACATCCCGAGGTACGCGATGCAGAGCAGCGTCACCGTAAGGGCGGAGAGGAGCCAGTACGCCGAGCTCACGCTGGGGAGGAACAGGAACGCGGTGGAGATGAGCGTGCCCAGGAGCGCCTGGATGACGAGCACGCCCACCGGCGCGCCGCGGCGGTTCGTGCGGGCGAAGACCGGCGGCATGTCCCCGCCGTCCGCCACCACCCCGAGACCCAGCGCCGGGCCGATGAGCCACGACGCGAGCAGCGCCATCCCGCCGAGCGCCACGAGGATGGCCAGGGGTCCCAGCAGCCCTTCCAGCCCGAACGCGACGAGGAACGCCTGGAAGGCCTGCATGAGCCCGGCCGCGAGGCTCAGCTGGCTCACGGGGACCACGAACGCGATCGCGAGCGTGCCCAGCACCGTCAGCACGAAGATGATGATCGCGGAGACCGCCATCGCCTTGGGGAAGTCCGCCTGGGGGTTCTTCACATCCAGGGCGTGGAACCCGGCCATCTCCATCCCGGCGAACAGCAGCACGACCGTGGCGACGAACGGCAACGTGTTGAGCTGGATGTCCGGGACCATCGCGGAGAGGCTGAGCGGCGGCAGGTCGATCGGCTTCCCGGTCACGACGTAGAGGACGCCGAGGCCGATGATGAGGATGGCCGGCACGATGGACCCGGCGATGACCCCGAACGAGCCGAAGCTGCTCGAGATCCGCTCGCCGAGCGCCGCGATGAGGGTGGTCCCCCAGAAGACGGCCATCATCACGATGAAGAGCAGGACGTTGTCGTTCGCGAGGTCCGGGTTGAACGCGTAGAAGATCGTGGACGCGACGAAGGCGAGGACGGTGGGGAACCAGACGAGGTTGTTCGACCACTCGCAGAAGACGGCGATGAACCCCACCTTCTCGCCGAAGGCCTCGTGGACCCAGGCGTAGATCCCGCCGCCCTTCGGCCAGCCCGTCGCCAGCTCGGCCCCCACGAGCGATACCGGGATGAGGAACGCCACCGTCCCGATGACATACCAGCCGATCGATGACCAGCCGTAGACGGCCATCGACGGGTAGTTCCGCAGGCTCAGCACCGCGGCGACGTTGATCATCGCGAGGGCGAAGACGCCGAGCGTCTTCGCCGGCACGGCGGGCCCGGTTGCCTTCACGGTGGCGGACTCGCTCATGACGTCGCCCCTCCGTCGCCGTCGGCGGCGCAGCAGTAGATGAAGTACTCGCCGTCCTCCATCTCGACGCCGTGCGTGTCGTGCTCGAAGCCCGGGAACCGCAGGTCCCAGTCGCGCAGCGCGCGGAGGTAGCCCACGTACGGGCCGTCCGCGGCGCCGATCCGCTCGCCCGGCATGACCATGGGGATCCCCGGCGGATACGGCACGATGCCGGTCGCCGCGACGCGGCCGCCGATGTCGGTGAGCGCGACGTGCTCCACCTCGCCCCGGACCAGGTGGCGGTAGGCCTCGCGCGGCGTCATCACCACGTCCGGCAGGGTGCCGAAGGCGGCGTTGAGGCTCTCCATCTGGCCGGACGACCGGTACTGGACGAACATCTCGTCCGCCAGGTCGCGCAGGCCCATCCGCGCGTAGCGCGACCCCGTCGCCGCGACCAGGTCGGGCATGACGTGCTCCAGCGGCCGGTTCGCGTCGTAGTCGCTCTTGAAGTCGAGGAGGCGCGTGAGGAGCGAGCCCCACTTGCCCTTCGTCACGCCGATCGAGAAGAGGAAGAGGATCGAGAAGTCCTGCGTCTTCTCGACGATGATCCCGCCGGCATCGAGGTAGGCCGTGACGAGCGTCGCCGGGATCCCGCGCGCCTCGAGGGCGCCGGACTCGGTGATCCCCGGCGTGAGCAGCGTGACCTTGATCGGGTCGAGCATGCAGTAGCCGTCCTCGATCCCGTCGAAGCCGTGCCATGCCGCCCCGGGGCGGAGGATCCAGCAGCCGGGCTCGCGCGAGAGCAGCTCGAGGGGCGCGCGGTCGAACGGCACCGTCCCGCCGGTCGCCGGGTCGGTGACGACGTCGGGGTTCCACGTCGAGAAGAACCACTCGCCGCGTTCCCGGAGCTCCTCGCGCAGGCGGCCCACCGTCTGTCGGAACGTGACCGCCTCCGCGATCGAGTCGGTCGTGAGGACGAGGCCCGATGGGCCGTCCATCATGGCCGTCGTAACGTCGTTGCTCGCGATGATCGCGTACTGCGGCGACGTCGAGGCGTGCATCATGAACGCCTCGTTGAACCGCCCGTGCTCGATCGGGTCGCGCCCGTCGCGGACGTGGATGAAGGACGCCTGCGAGAGCGCGGCGAGCAGCTTGTGGGTCGAGTGGGTCGCGAAGAGGGTCGGCCCCTCGTATGTGGCCGGATCGCCATGCATCGCGAAGCGCTCGTGGTAGAGCGGGTTGAACCGCGCGTACGCGTACCAGGCCTCGTCGAAGTGAAGGCGGTCGAGGTGCCCGCCGGCGACCTCCAGCACCCGGCGCACGTGGTACGTGAGGCCGTCGTACGTGGAGTTCGTGATGACGGTGTGGCGCGGCTTCTTCACCTGGGCCGACCGAGCGATCGGGTGGCTCTCGATCGACGCGGCGACGGCCTCCTGCGTGAGCGACTCCGGGTAGACCGGCCCGATGATCCCGTACCGGTTGCGATGCGGGACCAGGTAGACGGGGATCGCCCCGGTGAGCGTCATCCCGTGCTCGACGGACTTGTGGCAGTTGCGGTCGCAGAGGGCGATGTCGCCCTCCACGAGGCTCGCGGTGAGGATCACGCGGTTGGAGGTGGACGAGCCGTTCGTCACCGTGTACGTCCGGTGGGCACCGAAGACGCGGGCGGAGTTGCGCTCGCCGGCGCCGATCGGGCCGCTGTGGTCGAGGAGCGACCCCAGCTCGCCCATGGAGATCGAGAGGTCGGCGCGGAAGAGCCGCTCGCCGAAGTAATCGAAGAAGAGGCGCGAGACCGGCGTCTTGAGGAAGGCCGTCCCCCCCGTGTGCCCCGGCGTGCACCAGGCGTATGCGTGCATGCGGCCGTAGTGCACGAGCGCGTCGAACATCGGCGGGAGGAGGGCCGCCGCATAGCGCTCCATCGCGGCCTGGATCCGCCCGGCGATGAACGTCGCCGTCTCGCCGTTGCGCCAGATGAAGTCGTCGGCCGCCTCCAGCATGTCGAGCGGGACGTCCGATGCCAGGCTCCGCTCGCCGACGAGGAAGACGGGCGCATCGCCGTTGCGCGACCGGAAGGACGTGAGCACGCGACTCGCCGGTCCCTGGCCGTCACGGGCCTCGCCCACGAGGTCCCAGTCAACGACCAGGCAGCCGATGAGCGGGTCCTGCTGCATCGCCGCCACGGCGTCCTCGGCCGTGTGGGCGACGACATACTCGAGGTTCCGGGCGTCCAGCGCCCGGCCGAGCTCGTGCGCACCCCGGTACGCGGCGGTGCTGGGATCGCCCGGCGTGGCGACGGCGAGGATCTTCAGCGGGAGTCCGAACGGCGTGTCTGGCATGGCGACCGATCTCCCAACGACGCGGGTCCCGGCCGGACCGTGTCGCGTCAGCGAGGCTCGCCCCCCGTCGAGCCGGCCGGCTTCGCCAGCGTACGCTTCCCCCGGAGCCGCGGCAGGCCGCAGGCGGCGCCGTGCCGCAGGCGTGTAACGGGCGACCCCCACTCGCGTGCCCTTCGTACCTTGCGCGTCCTGCGCATCCCGCACACCGTTGCCTCGGCCATCCACGCCCGGCCCGGTGCTGCGCCCCTGACAAGGAGGACCTCTGATGCTCGCTCGCCGCATGATGGCGATCGTCACGATCGTCGCATTGAGCGCGACGGCGTGCGGATCGCAGGTCGCCGTGACGAGTCCGTCCGCTTCGGCCTCGGCGACGGCCACCCAGCAGGCAGGGTCGGCCGTGCCGGAGGCGACCCCATCGCCCGTCGCATCGCCCCTGGTCCAGCCATCCACCGGCCTCCCGTCGGCGAGCGCAGGCGTCGTCGTCCCGCTCGCCGATGCGCTCGCGACGATGGAGCCGCGTGCCGTCTGGCAGGACTTCTACGACCTCACGCAGATCCCGCGCACCTCGCACCACGAGGAGCAGGCGACGGCGTTCCTCTCCGCCTTCGGCAAGGGCCTCGGGCTCGAGACGATCACCGACGACGTCGGGAACGTGATCATCCGCGAGCCGGCGACGCCGGGCATGGAGGATCGCCCCGGCGTCGTGCTCCAGGCGCACATGGACATGGTCGGGCAGCAGACGCCCGACTCCACCGTCGATCTGCTCACCGACCCGATCAGCGCCGTCGTGGAGGACGGCTGGGTGCATGCCCAGGGGACGACGCTCGGCGCCGACGACGGCATCGGCGTGGCGATCATCATGGCGCTCCTCCAGGCGAAGGACGTCGCGCACGGACCCATCGAGGCGCTCTTCACCGTCAACGAGGAGGACGGCTTCACCGGCATCAATGGCCTCTCACCGGATGTGCTGCGGGGCAGGCTCTACATCAACGTCGACAACGAGCAGGAGGGCCAGTTCCTCATCAGCAGCGCGGGCGGGGTCTATGTCGAGATCGCTGCGGACTACCCCGAGACGCCGACGCCGTCGGGCATGACCGGGGTCCAGATCGACGTCGGCGGCCTGCTCGGCGGCCATTCCGGCGTCGACATCGACAAGGGGCGCGGCAGCGCGCACCAGATCATGGCGCGCCTGCTCGTCGAGGCCGCGGCGGCCCAGCTGCCGTTCGACGTGCGCGTGGCGAGCCTCGTCGGCGGTAACGCGCGCAACGCGATCCCGAGCACGACGACCGTGGTCGCCGCCGTCCCCACGGACCAGTACGCTGCGTTCGAGAAGTTCGTCGCCGACTTCTCCGCCACGGTCGCGACCGAGCTCGCGGCGACCGATCCGGGCGTGACGGTGACGACGAAGCCCGTCGACCTGCCCGCGTCGGTGATGGATGCGGCGTCGCAGACGGCCCTGATCGGCGCGGTGTTCGACGCGCCCCAGGGCGTCTACAAGATGAGCGACACCGTGCCGGGCCTGGTGGAGACGTCGGGCAACCTCGGCGTGCTCGACATCGGCGCCGGGACGTTCACCGGCTCCGTGTACGTGCGCAGCGCGATCGACTCGGAGCGCGATGCGGAGGCGCTGCGCTTCATCACCGTGTTCGAGGACGCCGGTGCCACGACCGCGACCGCGGGTGCCTATTCGAGCTGGCCGCCGAACCCGGACTCGCCGCTCCTCGCCCTCATGACGCAGGTCTACACCGACCTGTTCGGCACGGCGCCGGAGGCGACCGCGGTCCACGCCGGACTGGAGACGAGCGTCGCCGGCGTGAAGTACCCGGACATGGACATGATCTCGATCGGCCCCACGCTCCGGGACGTCCATACGCCCAACGAGCGACTCGAAGTCGCGAGCGTGCCCAAGGTCTACGACCTGATCGTGGCGGCCCTGGCAGAGGTGAAGTAGGCGATCCGTGGTCGCCCCCCCGGGGGGGGTGAGATGGGCAATCTGCATCCCCCTGAAGCCTTCCCGGGACCGGGAGCGCCGCCGGGCCGGCCATGCCATCGGCCATGCCATCCGCCATGCTGTCCGCCATGCCACCTGCCGTGCCATCCGCCCAGGCTCCCGCCACCCGGCTGCGGGGGTTCCATCCCGGCTGGTTCGGGGCCGTCATGGGCACGGCCATGGTGGGCATCGTCGCGTACCAGGATCCCGGGGACCTCGCTGGCCTCCAGGACCTGGCCCGGGCCGTCGGTGTGCTCCTGGTCGGCCTGGCGGCGCTGATCGCGGTCGTCCTGGGGATCCCCTACGTCGCCCGCTGGCTGCGTCATCCGGATGCCGCCCGCGCGGATCTCGCGGACCCCGGCGTGGGCGGGCTGTACGGCACGTTCCCCGGCGGCCTCCTCGTGCTGGCGATCGGCATCGACACGGTGGGCCCTTCGGTCCTGCCCGAGACGGTCACGGCCCCGCTGGCGCTGATCCTCACGACGGTCGGGATCGTGCTCGCGTTCGTCCTGAGCGTGGCCTTCACCTCCCTGCTCTTCGTGGGCGACGACGTGGACGAGAAGGCGGCCAACGGCTCCTGGTTCATCCCGCCGGTCGTGTGCATCGTCGCTGCAGAGGCCCTGGTCTCGGT
>JBAWVU010000160.1:0-6313 GCA_037147135.1 Chloroflexota bacterium | reverse complement strand
TTGCTCATCGTCGTGAAGTCCGACAGCCGCGTGCCGACGACGATGACGACATCCGCGTCGCGCGCGAGCCGGTTGGCTGCGAGCCCGCCGGTCACGCCCACCGACCCGACCTGCTGCGGGTGATCCCAGGCGAGCGAGCCCTTCCCGGCCTGCGTCTCGCCGACCGGGATGCCGGTGGCGCGGACGAAGGCGTCGAGCGCGTCGCTCGCGTCCGAGTAGAGGACGCCGCCGCCGGCCACGAGGAACGGCCGCTCGGCCCCGGCGATGAGGTCGGCCGCGCGACGGAGCGCCGCCTCGTCGGGGCGGGTCCGCGGGATGTGCCAGATCCGGGGCTCGAGGAACGCGGCCGGGAAGTCGAACACCTCCGCCTGGGCATCCTGGGGGAGCGCGAGGACCACCGCGCCGGTGTCGGCCGGCGACGTGAGGACCCGCATCGCCTCCATCGCGCCCGTGATGAGCTGCTCCGGTCGCGAGATCCGGTCCCAGTACCGGGAGACCGGCTTGAAGCAGTCGTTGACGGAGACGTCCTCCGTGTCCGCCCGCTCGAGCTGCTGGAGGACGGGGGCGACGCGACGCGAGACGAAGATGTCGCCGGGGAGGAGGAGGACAGGGACGCGGTTGACCGTGGCCACGGCCGCCCCGGTCACCATGTTCGTCGCGCCGGGACCGATCGAGCTCGTGCAGGCGAGCGCCCGGAGCCGGCGGCTGCGCTTCGCGTACGCGACCGCGGTATGGACCATCCCCTGCTCGTTGCGCGCCTGCTGGTAGCGCAGTCGATCGGAGGCCGACTCGAGTGCCTCTCCCAGGCCGCCCACGATGCCGTGCCCGAAGATGCCGAGGACGCCACCGATGAACAAATGCTCGTCGCCGTCGCGCTCGACGCGCTGGCTGGCGAGGAACTCGACGAGCGCCTGGGCTGTCGTCAGGCGACGGGTGCTGCTCACGGCCGGACCTCACTTCGCATCGTGGCTCGCGTGGGACCTGACGTCATCGGGGGGCGCGCCGCGCCCGCCTCCAGCCGGTCGGCGCCGAGTCCACATGGTAGTGCCCCGACGGAGCGGCGCGGGGATCCGGGTCAGCTCCCCGCGCCGGCGTCGAGCGCGCTCAGACCCCCAGGGCGCGCAGGTACTCGCGGTTGCGGACGTTCGCCTCGTGGATCGAGTCGAGCGTGTCCGCCATCGTGAGCGCACGGTCCTGCTCCACGACGAGCCATCCCTCGTAGCCGACCTCGTCGAGCGCGACGATGACCTCGGGTATCCCCGCGTCGCCCAGGCCGAGCTCACAGAAGACGCCCCGTGCGAGGGCGACCTTGAGGCCGACGTCGTCGGCCCTGCAGTCGGCGATCACCTGCATCCGCGCGTCCTTCACGTGGACGTGGCGGATGTGCTCGTGGTACTGGCGGACCACGTCAGCCGGGTCCGCACCACCGTACCGGAGGTGGCCGGTGTCCAGGCACAGGCCCATCAGCGACAGGTCCATCGCGTCGAGGACACGGCTCACTTCGTCCTTCGTCTCGATGAACGTGCCCGCGTGCGGGTGGATGACGACGTCGAACCCCATCCCGCGGGCGAGCTCGGCTGCACGATGGATGTTGTCCATGAGGACCGGGAACCGCGCCTCCGGCAGCCAGGCCTCGGGATGCTCGGCGATCCTGCCGGACAGCTCCATCCGCAGGGGCTGGTCGAAGCCGTCGCAGAGGATGGCGAAGGGGTGCGATCCCTCGGGCGCTCCGTCACGGACGAGGACGAGCTTCTCGCGCAGCCACGCGCGGTCCTCTTCCGCGTACTCGGCCTCGCTGAAGCGCTGGGGCAGGAACGACCCGACGAGCTCGAGGCCGCGGTCCGAGAGCCGCTCGCGCACCTCCGGCGCGGTGCCGAGGAAGCCGGGCGGCCCCAGCTCCGTGCCCTTGTAGCCGGCGCGGGCGATCATGTCGATCACCTGCTCGCCGGTCGGCATCCACGCGTCGTCGTCGACGACTTCGTCGACACCGTAGGAGACGGGCGCGTTCGCGACGCGCATCCGCGGCATCTCGGCCACCGCTTCACCACCTTCATCAATCTCGCCGGACGACGCCCGGCGGATCCGGCGAACGATCCGGCCGGGAGGCCGACCCACTCGCGAACGCATCGATCGTACCTCCCGCGCCCGGCGGCTCGCAGGCCGCCGCGCAGGGCCCTCGCGCGAGGGCGCCGCAGCCGCGCGGGAGATGCGTCCCGGTCCGGTACGATCGGCGCGTGACCATCTTCTACGACATCGACGGCGCCAACGAGCGGCTCGTCCACGTCGGCCCGCTCCTGGAGACCCTGCGGGCGCAGCGGGCGGACGTCGCACGGCTGGGCGAGCGCCTCCACGCCGCGGAGGCCGACGAGGATGGCGACCCGGCCGTGGCCCGTGTCCTGCGGGCGCGCATCCGCGCCGTCGTCGACCAGATGGAGGGGGCCGTCTCGCGGCTCGACGACTGGGGGATCGTGCTGCGGGACATCCGGCCGGGTCTCGTCGACTTCCCGGCGCTCGTGAACGGCCGGCAGGTCTGGCTGTGCTGGCAGCTGGGCGAGGACGGGATCGCCTGGTGGCACGAGCTGTCGACCGGGTTCGACGGACGACAGCCGCTGGAGTCGATCGGCTAGCGACGAGGGCGCCGGCGGCCCGACAGGGCTTGGTCGACCCAGGCCGTCAGCGGGGCGATCCTCGCGCCGGGCGTGGCCGTGGGAGGGCAGGATGCCGCGAAGCCCGGCCGTCGGACGGCCGGGCTTCGCGAGTGAGTCCGGTGCGATGGGACGGGCGGTGGACCCCCCGTCCCGCCTCGATCAGCGGTTCGGCAGCAGGACGAACCGCGCGGCGGCCTCGCCCACTCCGCCGAGCTCCCCGATGAAGTACGCGGTGTAGTGGTACCCCTTCTTGAGGACGGCGTTCGTCCACGGCAGGGCCATGCCCATCGAGCCGGTGGCGCGGAACTGGATGTTCCAGTCGCCCGGCTTGGTCGACTGCGCCCTCGTGGCCTGCGCGAAGCCGAGGTCGGTCGCGGTGACCGTGCCCGTCCCCGTCATCGCGATCGCGCTCACGTCGATCGGCGTCACGGTGGTGCTCGTCACGTTGACGAACCGGAGCGAGGACTTCGCGGTCGCCCTCGTGCTATCGGCATACTCGTCGAAGATGGGTCCGGTGCTCGCGGTGGAGGCGAGCACGACGGTCGCATGCGTGCCGCCCGCCAGCGCGACCATCGAGGACTTGAAGGGCGTGTCCTTGCCGTGCTCGGCGACCTCGAACTCGAGGTTGCACGTCGACTTGCCGGTGCAATCGGGCGTGAAGTACAGCTTCTCGTAGCCCGTCGCCGCGCCGAAGGCGATGTCGGCATACGTCGGCGGGGTGCCCTCGGCGACGCGCGAGACGTATACGTCGAGCGGGCCGGCGCCGACCATCGCGTCGAGGACGCGGACCATCGCGTAGTCCGGCACGGACGCCGCGTGCCGCTCGGCGGCCGCCACGGTCGCCGTGGCGCCGACGATGAGTGATCCTGCGATCGCAGCCGCGGCGAGTCCCCGGATCAGAGTGCGCATAGAGCCTCCAGCGCTACGTCGGCGCGGACGCGCCGTTCCCCCCAATCGAGATGACATGACGATAGCGCGACCCACCCCTCGCTGTGAAGCCCCGCGGTGCTCCGGACTGCGCAGCGCGTTGACGCGGACGGCGGCGGCCCGTACGCTCGCCGTGCGGACCGGTTCGGCGGCGACCCGAAGCCGCCATCGCAGAGGTGCACGTGCGGTCGGACGACGAAGCCACGGCCCTGGCCGGCGATCCCGGTGCGACCCCGCCCGAGGGTAGCGACGAGGGGTCGTGCGCGGCGGAGGCGAACATCGCCGAAGAGCGCTGCGCGCTCGCCGAACGCCTGCGGGCACGTCTCGAGATGTCCCGGGCCGCGCTCCGCGGGGCGCAGCGCGCGTGCGACGCCAACGAGGACCGGGTGGCGCAGGCGGAGGCGACCGCGGACGCGCGCGCGATCCGGCGAGCGAAGGACGCCGCCCAGGCCGCATTCCGCGCGGGCCGGCTCGGCGCCCGCAGCCGGGCGGATGTCGAGGTGGTCGCGACGGTCTGGCTGCGCGAGGTCGATCGGATCAACCGCGCGACGGCCGCTGCGCGCATCGAGCTCGAGCACGAGCGCGGCGAGACGGGACGCCTCGTGGCGGAGCTCGAGCGGATCACCGCCGAAGTCGACGCCGCACGGGTCGCGTCCGAACGGGCGGTCGCCGCGTGCCTGGAGGCGCGAGAGCGGCTCGCCGCGTGCCTGGGGGCAGTGGCGGACGGGGAGCCGATCCCCGGGCCTGCAGCGTTCAGCGCCGGGCGCGGAGTGGCCGACGCGACCACGGTCGCCGGGATGGGCGAGCTCGAGGCCGCCGTCGAGGCGGGCACGGAGCCGCCGATCCTCGCGCTCCTCCGCAGCGACGAGCCAACGCGGTTGCGCGTCGCGGCTGCCCTCGGGGGCGACGACGAGGCGGCCGCCGCACGGTGGAGCGACCGCCTCGAGGACCTCGCCGACGCGATCCTCGATCGCGCCATGGAAGACTCCCGCTTCGAGTTCCCCCGGGACGACCCGTTCTGGGGAGGGTTCACGCACGAGGAGTGCCGCGACATCGCGGTCGCGCTCGCTGCGCTCGGGTACCGACCCGACCGGAACGGTGCGTTCGTCGACGGGCGCATCCCGACGCGACGGGACCTATCGCTCGCGGTCGGGTACGCGGGCCAGGACCCCATGCGCGTCCGCCGCTGGCCGTCCGAGGTGGGTCTCGCCGGGCTCTTCGCCGGCACGGCCACGGGCGTCGAGGCGTTCCTCGTCGAAAAAGCGGGCGACCTCACGCTCGGCGAGATGGTCGCGCTGCTCGGCCGTCGCGCGGAGCAGCTCACCGACCTCTGGGACGAGTGGGGCCGTATCCGCCCGCTCCTGCTCTCGCCCGGGGACTGACGGCCGAGCGAGGCTCAGGCGGGCTCGGGGGCGTCCACTTCGTCTTCGTCGAGGACGATGAGCCGGAACGCCTCGCCCGCCACTGACCCGATCGGCTCGCCCTCTTCCGCGGCCCACGCGCGGATGCGTCCGTCGAGGCGCTCGGGATGGCGGAGCTGGCTCTCGTGGCAGTGGAGCGCCGCGAGGCGGCGGTCGAGCGTCGCCGCGACGTCCACCCACGTGTCGGGCCGGTTCGACCAGAAGAGGTAGATGCGCCGGACCTTGTGAGGCAGCAGCCCGTCCCGGGCGAGCGATGGGAATGCCATCGCGTTCCGGGCAGCCGGGAAGACCGCGTCCACCGCGGCGATCCCCGCCGCCCGGTGGTCGGAGTGGTTGACGCCTCCCCCGCCGTAGAAGAGGACCTCGGGATCATGGGTGAGCACGGCGTCGGGCCGGAAGGTCCGGATCTCCCGGACGAGATGCTCGCGCAGCGCGAGGTCGTTCGCGAGCGCCCCATCCGGCTGGTGGAGGAACGTCACCCCGGCATACCCGATGATCAAGGCGGCGGCGCGCTGCTCGGCCTCGCGCGTCGCAGCGAGCGCAAGCGGATCAACGGCGTGGTCGTCTCCGCCCTGGTCCCCGCTCGTGCAGCAGACGAGCCACCCGAGGGAGCCCGCGTCGATCCACCGGGCGGCGGTCGCGGCCGGCCCGAACTCGGCATCGTCGGGGTGGGCAGCGATGACCATGAACCGCGCAGGGCGCCACTCGTGCCGTGCGACCGCCGTGTCGGCCATGTCTCCGATCTCCTGGGATCCTGGAAGTACGGGTGCCATCTACGGAGAATGGGGGATGCGCTTTGCTGCCCGCCCCGGTAGCGTATGAGACCGGAGACCTCGCCCGTATCCCCCCCTCGGGCGAGGTCTTTGATTCCCCGTCGTCTCGCGATCCGCGGGTTCAGGCGGACGCCCGGGCCTCCCCCAGCGCCGCGAGCACTTCCCCCGCATGGCCCTCCGGCTTCACGGCCGGCCAGGCCCGCGCGATGCGCCCGTCGGGGCCGATGAGGAAGGTCACCCGGGCGATCCCCATGTACGTGCGACCGTACCTCGACTTCTCCACCCACGTCCCATACGCGTCGGCGACCGCGTGGTCGACGTCCGACAGCAGCGGGAACGTCAGGTGGAACGTGTCGCGGAACTTCGTCGTCGCGGGTGCTGCGTCCGGGCTCACGCCCCACACGACGGCGCCCTGGGCGGCGAGGTCCGCGTTCGCGTCGCGGAACTCGCATGCCTCGACGGTGCAGCCGGGCGTGTCCGCCTTCGGGTAGAAGTAGAGGACCACCCAGCGCCCGCGCTCGTCCGCGAGCCGCTGGATCGTCCC
>JBAWVU010000159.1:0-6317 GCA_037147135.1 Chloroflexota bacterium | reverse complement strand
GATCGCCCCAAGGCTACGCGTACACGGCGCCGCCGGTCATGGGCCGAAGGTACGGGGTGCCGGGCGCCCGGACGTCCGAACGGCGGCGGCCGACCCCACGTGCCGGGCGATCCTCCGTCGGCCGCCACACGAGTGCGATACGTCCTTGACGCGACCGGGGCCGGGGGCGTCCAATGGTCGCAGGACCGCGAGGGTCGCGGCGTGTCGGGAGTGGGGTCTGCCGGCGTACGGCCGGCGGGAGGTCGTCGATGAGCGAGTTCGAGATCCGCGAGGAGCCGGCGCGCCGGACCGCGGTCGTCCACGGCTCCGTCCCGTTGGCGGCGATCCCGGAGTTCATGGGCCGGGCGCTGCCGGCCGCCTGGCAGGCGGTCGGGCGGATCGGCCTCACGCCGGGCGGTCCGCCGTTCACGCGGTACTTCTCCTTCGCCCCGGAGGACGTGGAGCTGGAAGCCGGCGTGACCATCGCGGACGTGCCGGGCCAGCCGGTGCACGCGTTCGAGGCGTCCGGGACGGTCCAGCCCGGCGAGCTGCCGGCCGGACAGGTCGCCGTCGGCTGGCACGTGGGGCCGTACGGGACGATCGGCGAGACGTACGCGAAGCTCATGGCGTGGATCGCGGAGCAGGGACGCGAGCTGGGCGGGGCGATGTGGGAGGTCTACTGGAGCGATCCGAAAGAAGAGCCCGATCCGTCGAAGTGGCGGACCGAGATCTTCATCCCGCTCGCGTGACGTTCGACCGGCTCGCATGACGTCCCGGAGGCTCGACTGATGCCCGATCGGCGCGCGCGCCGCTGATGCCCGAGGGCCACACGGTCCACCGCGTCGCCGATGCGCTCACCGGGCGCCTCGGCGGTCTCGTCGTGGCCGCATCGAGCCCGCAGGGCAGGTTCGCCGACGGCGCCGCGACGATCGACGGCCATCGGCTCGAACGGGTGACCGCGCACGGCAAGCACCTCTTCGCCGAGTTCGCCGGCCCGGACGCGCCGGTCCTCCACGTCCACCTCGGACTCGGCGGCCGGATCGAGGGTGGCGACGGCCCGCCGCCGGAGCCGCGGGGAGCGATCCGGCTCCGGCTGGTCGCCCCCGACGCGTGGATGGACCTCCGGATGCCGATGATCTGCGAGCTCGTCGATGGGTCCGGGCGAGACGCGATCGTCGCCCACCTCGGACCCGACCTCATCGACGGAGCGGCCGATCCCGCCGCCGCGCGGACGCGCGTCACCCGCAGCCGGGTGGCGATCGGCGCGCTCCTGCTCGACCAGGCCCTCTTCGCGGGGATCGGCAATGCCTACCGGGCGGAGGCGCTCTTCCGATGCGGGATCGATCCGCGCACGCCCGGGCGGGACCTCACGGCGAAGCGTTTCGATGGGCTCTACGCGGAATGCCGCCGGCTTCTCGCGGAGGGGCATCGGACGGGACGGGTGATGACCGTCGACGAGGCCGACCTCCACGGGCCGCTCGGCGCGGCGGCGATCGCGGCGGACGTCGAGGCCCTCGCCGGATACGATCGCGAGGTCGATGAGGACGACGACCTCACGCTCGAAGACGTCGCCCGCGGCCGGTCGGTCGCCCGGGCGCGATCGCGCCAGGCGTACGTGTACAAGCGGGCGGCGCTCCCGTGCCGTCGTTGCGGGAGGCCGATCCGGTCGGCGGTCGTCGGCGGACGGGACGCGTACTGGTGCCCCGGCTGCCAGCACAGGCTCCGAAGACGCGCTTCGACCGCGGGCGGTGCGAAGGGTCGGCCAGCCCGCGAAGGGCCGGCGCCTTCGTGACCGGCACGGGGCAGGGTTCATCGTGACCGGCGAGGCCGGGGGCACCCGCCCGGGCGGCGCCACGGTGGAGGCGGCCATGCGCGAACTCCTCGCCGACGATGGGGTCCTGCGCTCCATCGGCGACGGGCTCGACGCCGGCGCCGACCTGCCGACGGCGATGCGCGGCGCGGCCGGCCTCCACCCGGCACGCGCGGCCGCGATCGGGGATCTGCTCGCGAGCCCGGAGGTCCTCGCCGACCTCGGAGCGATGTTCGGCATGCTGCTCGGGACCGGCTCCGACGTGGAGGGCCGACCTTCGGCTACTGCGGGCCCGGGCGCGTCCGGGGATCCTCCGCGCCGAGCCCCGCCGCGGGGAGCCCGGCTCCCGTAGACTCGGACGCGGCATGACAGACGCCCCACCGCCCGAACAGACCCCGGAGCTCACGCCCGGCGCCGCCGACATCGTCGCGCGGGCCAAGGGCGAGGAGGCCACATACGGCGACACGGCCCTCGGAGTCAACCACTGGCTGCTCGCCGTCGTCGTCCGGAACGGGAAGATGGCGGAGCGGCTCACGTCGGGGCTGTCGAGCGCCACGCTGCGCCCGTGGCTCCAGGATCGGCTCCGCGGCGACGAGCCCGGCACGGCCCTCGACGAGACGACTGTCGTGGAGAAGGCCGGCGCGCTGGCCCGGTCGCGCGGCAAGCCGTCCGCGGCCGAAGCCGAGGTCATCGAGGTGGTCCTCCGGGCGGCGGGCTACGAGGTCGCCGCGACGACCGGCGGCGGCGCGATCGGCGGGGCAGACCGCGGCGCTGGGGCCGACGAGGCCGGAGCGCGGACGGGGTGGGTCGACCAGCACGATGGCGGGCGCCCCGACCCGGAGGGACCAGCATGGCGTCCGCGGGCGACGCGCCCCACTCCCACCCTCGATTCATTCGGCCGGGACCTCACCGCGGCGGCAGCGGCTGGCACCCTCCCGGCCGTCGTCGGCCGCGTCGCGGAGCTCGACCTCGTCGTCGAGACGCTCTGCAGGCGGACGAAGCGCAACCCGGTCCTCGTCGGGCCGGCGGGGACCGGGAAGACGGCGATCGTCGAGGGGCTGGCGGCCCGCATCGTCGCCGGGGACGTCCCTCCCCTCCTCCGCGGCATGCGGATCGTCCAGCTCGAGCCGTCGTCGCTCGTGTCGGGCGCCGGCGTCTACGGCGTCCTCGACGAGCGGATGCGCGGCGTCCTCGCGGAGGCATCGCAGGACGGGATCGCGCTGTTCATCGACGAGGTCCACTCGATCGTGGGGGCCGGCGGGGCGCGGGGCTCGAGCGACATCGCGAGCCTCCTCAAGCCGGCGCTCGCGCGCGGGGAGATCGCGTGCATCGCGGCGACCACAGACGACGAGTACCGAAGGTTCATCGAGGAGGACGCGGCGCTCGAGCGCCGCTTCGCCCCCGTGCTCGTCCGCGAGCCGACGCTCGATGAGACCGTGGCCATCGTCCGCTCGCACCGCGACGCGCTGGCGGCGCTCCGCGGGGTGGCCGTCGGGGACGGCCTCCTGCGCGACCTCGTCCGCTTCGCGGCGGACGCGATGCCGGACCGCCGCTTCCCGGACAAGGCCGTTGAGCTCCTCGAGCAGGTCGTCGCGCACGCCGTGGCGACCGGGGGGACCGCGGTGACCGCGGCGGATGTCGAGCTCGTCGGCCGCCGGCTCACCGGGCTCCCGACGGGCGTCGCGGCCCGCCTCGACGCGCTCGTCGCGGCCCTCGGGCGTGCCGGGCTTCTGCCAGCGGCGGACACGGCCCGGCTCGTCGACAGGGTCGCAGTCGGGCTTCGCGGCGTCGACGTGCGGCGGGAGCGCCCCAACGCGGTCGTACTCATGGCCGGTGAGCAGTCGCGGGCAGCCGACGCCCTCGCGGAGACCGTCGCGGAGACGCTCTTCGGGTCGCCCGACCGCATCGTCACGATCGAGGCGGGACGGATGACGGAGCAGTACGACGTCTCGATGCTCGTCGGGGCACCGCCTGGCTACATCGGCTACAGCGACGACCTGCCGATCCACGCGATCGCACGGATGCCGGCGTGCGTCATCCTCGTGCGGGACGTCGACCTCGCCCATCCGCGGGTCCGCGACCTCCTCGGCCGGGCCATCGCCTCGGGCGCCCTCGAGGACGGCGCGGGACGGCCGATCCATCTCGGCGACACCGTCGTCATCCTTGCCGCGGCGGGCTCCTCCGCGCAGCACCGAAGGATCGGGTTCGCGACGGGCGGTGATCCCGGCCGAGGCGACGCGTCCCGGGTGGCAGGCACGGAGAGCGGGTCCGCCGGCCGCGAGGACGGAGGTGCGACCGACCCGACGGCGCTCCTCGGGAGCCTGCTCGGCGAGGAGGTCGATCTCGTCTTCGATCGCGCGCCCGCGGCGGGGTCCGGGGCCGCATGGCTCGTCGGAACGTTCCTGCCGGAGGTCACGCGACGGATGGCCGGCCGCGGCATCGCGCTCGCGTGGAGCGACGCGGCGGTGGCATGGCTCGGGGGACACGGCCCGGGTGGGACCCGCGGTCGCGCCTGGGAGCGGTACGTCGACGAGGTGCTCGGGCGGGCGATCGCGGCACGTGTGGAGGCGGCCGAGGCGGCGGGCGATTCGCCGATCCGACTCCGGGTCGTGGCAGATGGCGATGGCCTTCGGGTCGAGGACGATGCCCCCGCCGGCGAGATGGCGGAGGCCGGGAGTGGATCGGCGGGATCCCCGGGGGTCGATCCGGCCGGGCCTGACGGGAGGACGTGATGGAGTTCAAGACACCCAGCCAGCAGGCCATCTACGAGAAGGTCGTGCCGCTCATGAAGGAGCTGTTCGGCGAGATGGCCCAGGCCAGGGAGGACCGCCCGACCTTCGGCATCCGGGCGGGCTCGGCCTGGGTGCAGACCTGGGTCTCCGCGTGGGGCGACGACGACGCGACGCTCACGACGCGGGCGTGGCTCACGACCGGGACGGAGCTCACCGTCGACCTCGCGCGGTACCTGCTCAACCTCAACGACGAGGCCCGCTTCGGGGCGTTCGGGATCGACAAGGACGGTGACACGTTCTTCGAGCACACGATCCTCGGGTCGACGGTGTCGAAGGAGGAGCTCAAGGCCTCGATCATGGCTGTCGCCTCGACAGCGGACGAGCACGACGACGAGATCGTGTCGCGGTTCGGCGGCATCCGGATGGCCGACCGGCCCAGCTGAGGCACTGGAGTCCCGGCGGCCGCGAGCGGGCCTGCGCCTGCGGTCAGGGCGGCCACGGCCACGCGGGCGCCCGCGGGTCGGGTCGCGCGGCGGTGGGCGCGGCCGCGACCCGGGACAACGAAGCGGGGCGGACCGCCCGGTCCACCCCGCTGTCTGTCCCCCCCTGGGAACCACCAGGATCAGTGCCCCTGCGTCCCCCAGTAGAGGAGCTGGCCCACGAACACCACGTTGCCACAGGTCTTGGCGATCGAGCGACCGTCGGGGCTCCTGTAGACGAGAGCGTACGCGGTGACGCCCTGGCCCTGGGCATCCATGTTGAAGGTCTCGGTACCCCACGCACCGATCGGCGCGTCCGCTGAGGGAGCGCCGTACCCGCCGTCGAGCGGCGCCGCCACGAGGAGGACTCTGGCCTTGGGGTTCTTCTGGAACTCCCACGAGTAGCCGGTCGACGCGTTCGACGGGAGCTGGAGCGAGATCGACGCCTCGAGCGGAAGGCCGATGATCGCGCCGCAGTCGCTCTCGACGAGACTCGCGTCGGACGTGCCGCGGACGACGACGGAGAGGCGGAAGTGCTCGGACGGACCCACCGCGCCGGGCGGGTCGTAGTCGAGAGCGATCTGGGTCGTGCCGGTCGCGAGGCCGGCGTACTGCCAGACGACGTTGCCACGGGCGCCGACGAGCGGGTCCGTCCCGGCCGGGGAGCGCAGCCACGGGTTCGTATCGAGCGCCTGGAGGACCGTGGCGTCCGGCGCCTGCACGACGACCCACTGGAAGCCGGTGCTCGGGTTGTACGGCAGGACGATCCGCAGGACGCCGTTCTGCGGGATGTTCACGGTGCCACCCGAGTTCGCCTTGGTCACGGTGACCGTGGTCGTGGTCGGCGGGATGCCGCCCGGCCCGACGATGATCGGCTTGGACGCGGCGGCCGGGGCCACCACAGCGAGCGCGAGAGATGCGGCAGCCGCGATCGCGAAGATGCGGCGGCCCGTCGAAGTGGTCGGAACGGCGATCACAGGCCCTCCTGGACCCGGCGTGGCCGGGTACGGATCCGACGGCCGGGACGCGGCGTGGACACGCGCCGCTGGCGACCGCTAGACATGCAGTATGGCGCGCCGAGATGCCGTCCGGAAGGCCCTCGGCGCGCCCCCCCGCCGCCCCCCCGCCGTTGGCGGTCAGGCGGCGTGGCGCCGCGGCACACCGCAGCGAGGGACGGACGGCGCGGCGCCGTCCGACCCTCGGCGACTCAGGCGACCCGGCGCCGCCGGATGGCGAGGGCCGGGAGCGCGAGGATCCCGGCGAGGAGCGCGACGACGAGCGCGGCGGTCGACGCGGTGACTGTCGGCGGGGCGTCCG
>JBAWVU010000158.1:0-6371 GCA_037147135.1 Chloroflexota bacterium | reverse complement strand
GCTACTTCGTCCGGACGTTGGGGATGCACCGGGTCTACAACAGCGCCTTCATGCACATGCTCCGCGACGAGAAGAACGCCGAGTACCGGCTCGTCATGAAGAACACGCTCGAGTTCGACCCCGAGATCCTCAAGCGGTACGTCAACTTCATGAACAACCCGGACGAGAAGACCGCGGTCGAGCAGTTCGGTAAGGGAGACAAGTACTTCGGGGTCGCGACGCTCCTCTCGACGCTGCCGGGGCTCCCGATGTTCGGCCACGGCCAGGTCGAGGGCTTCGGCGAGAAGTACGGCATGGAGTACCGGCGGGCCTACCACGACGAATCGCCCGACCAGTGGCTCGTCGACCGTCACGAGCGGGAGATATTCCCGCTCCTCCATCGGCGCCGGCTTTTCGCGGAGGTCCGTGACTTCCTGCTCTACGACCTCGTGGCCCCGGAGGGGCACGTGAACGAGGATGTCTTCGCGTACTCGAACCGGGCGGGGGATGAGCGCGCGCTCATCGTCTACAACAACCGGTACGGCGAGGCCCACGGCGTCATCCGCGAGAGCGTCGGCTTCGCGGAGCGCGGGCCCGACGGCACGAAGTCGATCGTCCGGCGCACGCTCGCCGATGGCCTGGCCCTCCGCCGCGGGCACGGCTGGTTCAGCGTCTACCGCGACGCCCTCACCGGGCTCGAGCACCTCCGGTCGAACCGCGAGCTCGTCGAGCGCGGCCTCGAAATCCACCTCGGCGCGTACGGGCGCCAGGTCCTCCTCGACTTCCGCGAGGTCGCCGACGGCGCAGCCGGCCAGTACGCCCGGCTCGCCGAACGGCTGGGAGGGCGCGGCGTGCCGAGCGTCGACGACGCGCTCCGCGAGCTCCAGCTCCAGCCGGTCCACGACGCGCTGCGCGCCGCCGCGGACGATGACTTCCTCCGGCGGGTCGTGGCCGCGACGACGGGCACGGCCGCGACGACGGGCGGGGCCGCGACCGACGACCTCGTGACGGGCCTCCGCGATGAAGCCAGGGGCCGGATGGCGGGCTTCCTCGTGGCCGTGCGCGACGCGACCGGCGCGCCCGGCGATCCGGGCGAGGTCGCCGAAGGGCTCGGCGATGAGCTCGCCGCGATCCTCCGGCTGCGGGCGATCCTCGCCCCGGACGACGCGCCGGCCCCCGGTCTGCCGGTCGTGGGCGGCGCGGCCGAAGCGGGAGCGGCCGGCGCGGCCGAGGCCCCGACCGACCGCGTCGACGTCGCGGGCAGGCTCCTCGCGGGCGACCGCGCCGCGTGGGCCGCCCTGCTCGGGCGCTATTCGACGCACCGCATCGGCGCGCTCGGCGGCGCCGACGGCGTGCCCGGCCGGAGCCGCGCGTGGATCGACGAGCTGCGGCTCGGTGGCGTGCTCGCGGACATCTTCCGGCGGATCGGCCTCGACGAGAGCGAGGCGTGGCGGGCCGCCGATCTCGCCCGGCTCCTCGTGCGGCTCCCGACCCCGGCGACCGCCACGGCCCGCGCGGCCATCGCGACTCCGGCCGACTCGGCCTCGACGGCGGTCGATGGGCTCGCGGCCGATGCAGCGGCCGTCGTGTCCGCTCTGCCGCCGGAGAGGGCTGGAACGGTGCGGCCGGCGGAGGGGCCCGGATCCGCGTTGTCGCCTTCGGCTCGCGCCCTCCTCACGGCATGGCTCGCCGACGACGACCTTCGGCGCTTCATCCGGGTGAACCGGTGGGAGGGCGTCGCCTGGTTCGAGCAGGAGTCGTTCGAGGAGCTGCTCGGATGGGCCGTCGTTCTCGACGGGCTCCGGGGTGCCGCCGGCGCCGGAGGATCCGATGTCGCCGCCGGCCGTGAGGCGGCGCGCGCCGCCGCCGATGTGGCCGACGCGCTCGTCCGGGCTGCGCGCGATGCCGGGTTCCGCCTCGACGCCCTGCGCGAGGTCGCCTCAGTCTGACGGCGGTCCCTCGTGCCGCTCGGCGGCCGCCGGGGCACGGTGCCGGGCGCTGCTCGGGCCGGGAGGCGGCGCGAACGGGACCTTCGGCCGTACGGTCCGCGCCGCGTTCGTGGGTACGCTCGGTCCGGAGGTGGCGATGAACGACCAGCCGTCCGTCCGCGAGCTTCCCGCGGCGGAGCTCTACCGTGCCACGGACCCCGTGAGCCTCGGCTTCGAGACGACCGCCGAGCTGCCCGATCTCGACGATATCGTCGGGCAGGATCGTGCGGTCGACGCCGTCATGTTCGCGATCGGGATGCGGAGCGAGGGATACAACGTCTTCGCGCTCGGCCCGGCGGGGACCGGCAAGCTCACGACCCTTCGGACGTACATCGGCCGCCTCGCCGCGACCGAGACCGTCGCCGACGACTGGTGCTACGTCCACGACGTTGAAGCGCCGCAGCGTCCCCGGGCGCTCCGGCTGCCCGCAGGGCGCGGTGCCGGCTTCCGGGACGAGATGGCACGGTTCGCGGCTGACCTCCGGACCGCGCTCCCGGCGGCGTTCGAGGACGAGCGGTTCCGCGACCGGCGAGAGGCGCTCGACGCGGAGTTCAAGGTGCGCCGCGACGGCGTGCTCGAGGCGCTCGACGCCGAGGCGCGGAAGGAGGGCGTCGCGATCATCCGTACCCCGGCAGGCGTCGGCTGTGCCCCGATGCACGACGGCCAGCCGCTCGCGCCGGAGCAGTTCCACACGCTGCCCGTGGAGGAGCAGGCGCGGATCCGGGCGACGATGGAGACATACGAGGGTCGCCTGGAGGAGACGGTCCGGAAGTTCCCGCGATGGGAGCGCGAGCAGCGCGAGAAAGTCCGGGAGCTCGAGCGCAGGACGGCGCGACGGGCGGTCGATCACCTGCTCGAGGATCCCCGCAAGCGCGTGGCCGACCTTCCGGACATCCTCACCCACCTCGACCGCGTCGAGGCCGACGTCGTCGAGAACGCTGCCGTGATCGTCGGTGCGACGGCGGCACAGGGTGGCGAGCTGCCTCCCGCGCTCAGGACGCTCGCGGCGGAGGTCGGCTCCACCCGCCGGTACGAGGTCAACCTCTTCGTCGACCACGCCGCCGCCTCGGGTGCCCCCGTCGTCATCGAGGACGACCCCACGTACCCCAACCTGTTCGGTCGCGTCGAGTACACGGCGATGCTCGGCGCGCTCATGACCGACTTCCACCTCATCCGGGCCGGTGCGCTCCATCGCGCGAACGGTGGATACCTCATCCTCGAGGCGCTCAAGCTCATGCAGCAGCCGGCCTCCTGGGACGCGCTCAAGCGCGCGCTGCGCGCGCGCGAGGTCCGGATCGGTTCGGTCGGGCAGGCACTCGGGCTCATGAGCACCGTGACCCTCGAGCCCGAGCCGATCCCGCTCGATGTCAAGGTCGCCCTGGTCGGCGATCGGCGGCTCTACGGTGTCCTCGCCGTCGCCGATCCCGACTTCCTCGAGCTGTTCAAGGTCGCGGCCGACTTCGAGGAGGACGTCGTCCGGACCCCCGAGACGAGCGGCATCTACGCCCGCCTCATCGCGACGCTCGCGCGGAAGGAGGGACTCCGCCCGCTCGACGCAGGTGCGGTCGCGCGGATCATCGAGGAGGGCGCCCGCCTCGCCGCCGATCAGCAGCGCATCTCCACCCACATGCGCACGTTCTCCGATCTCATCCGCGAGACGGACCACGTCGCGTCCGCGGCAGGACGCGACCTCGCATCCGCGGCGGACGTCGAAGCGGCCGTCGCCGGCCGCCGGCGCCGCGCGGGACGGGCCCGGGACCGGATGCTCGATGCCATCGAGCGCGGCGTCGTCCTCATCGAGACGGCCGGCGAGGCCACCGGCCAGGTGAACGGGCTCTCCGTCGTGCTGGCCGGCGACCAGTCGTTCGGCATGCCCAGCCGCATCACCGCTCGCGTCCGCCTCGGCGGTGGCGACATCGTCGACATCGAGCGCGAGGTGGAGCTCGGCGGGCCGATCCACTCGAAGGGTGTCCTCATCCTCGCCGGCTTCCTCGGTGGCCGGTACGCGGCGGACAGGCCGCTCACGCTCCACGCAAGCCTCGTCTTCGAGCAGTCGTACGGGGGCGTCGAGGGCGACAGCGCGTCGCTCGCGGAGCTCGTCGCCCTTCTCTCCGAGCTTGCCGGTGTCCCGGTCCGACAGTCGCTCGCGGTGACCGGGTCGATCGACCAGCGCGGAGACGTCCAGCCGGTCGGGGGCGTGAACGAGAAGGTCGAGGGCTTCTTCGACGCGTGCGCGCTCCGCGGCCTCACGGGCGACCAGGGCGCGGTCATCCCGATCTCGAACACCCGCGATCTCATGCTCCGGCGCGACGTGGTGGACGCCGCCGAGGCCGGACGCTTCCACCTGTACCCGGTCGCGACCGTGGACGAGGCGCTCGAGGTGCTCACCGGGCGGCCGGCCGGCACGCGCGACCTGGGCGGCACCTGGCCGGACGGCACGGTGAACGCGATGGTCGAGGCGCGGCTGGCCGCCCTGGCGGACACATCGCGAGCCTTCGCCTCGGGGGAGTCGTCGAAGCTCGCAGCCGGCCGCGAGCGCCCGGCGCGTCCGACCGGTAGGGGGCGCCCCGGGACCGATCCTCGTCGGACATCGTCCCCGGCCGGGGGCTGATCCGCGACGTCCCCTGGGGCGGTGCGCCTCCCGCATCCGACCGTCGATCCGGGCCTTGCCTCGCGGCCTACGATACGCACAGGACCAGTCGTACAAGAGGGGATGCCCATGCGATCGTCCATGCCCGGCCGGCGCGCGACGGGAGCCGCCGCCGCGCTCCTCGTCGTGATCATCGCCTTATCTTCGCTCGGAGGGACCTCCGCGGCCGCCATCGCCCGATCGGCGGACCCCGGGCCCGAGGCTGCCCCCATCGCAGATCCCCAGTTCGTCCTCATCGAGTCGTGGTTCACCGTCGCTCGGACATGCGGGATGTGCCCCGTGACCACGATGGCGGGTAACACCGTCAGCTTCAAGGTCACCGCGGGCGACATGCTCCTCGGTGACCCCTGGCCCGGGTACGTCGGGACAGTCGGGTTCACGAGCAGCGATCCCCAGGCGACGCTGCCGGCCGCGTACACGTTCACCGGCGCCGGCGGGGACGCGGGTTCTCACGTGTTCACGGTGACGTTCAAGACGGCGGGTCCGCAGACGCTCACGGTGCGAGAGATCGCGGCGCCGGGCATGACAGGCACCTCCGATCCAGTGACGATGACGCCCGCTGCGCCGCACCACTTGGCGTTCGCGGTGCAGCCCGGGAACGGTGTCGTCGGCAGCCCGCTCTCCACGCAGCCGAAGGTCGAGATCCAGGACCAGTGGAACAACCGGACGACGAGCACGGTATCCGTGACGCTCGTGATCATCCCGCCCGCCTCCAGTGCCGGCGCGCTCCTCTCGTGCACGAGCGGGACGACGCTCGCCGCGGTCGCCGGGACGGTGACCTATGCGGGATGCGCGGTCGATCGCGCGGGGAACGCCTACTCCCTCACCGCGCTTTCGCCGGGGCTTCTCGCGGGCGGCAGTGGGGGGTTCGACGTCACGGGCGGCCCCAGCCCGAGTCCCTCGCCCTCG
The DNA here is from genome assembly GCA_037147135.1 of Chloroflexota bacterium. Taxonomy (GTDB): domain Bacteria; phylum Chloroflexota; class Limnocylindria; order Limnocylindrales; family CSP1-4; genus CAIYQJ01. The sequence goes on along the minus strand of JBAWVU010000158.1, from coordinate 845 downwards.
CCGTCCCCGTCGCCCGGCGCGGCGTTCGCGCTCGCCTCGTCGTCAACGAGCGTGGCGTATCCGCTGCCGGTGACGCTCACCATCGCGTTCGCGGGCGCCGGCGCCGGACGCCTCGTGACCATCGAGCAGCGCGTCGCCGGCGCGGCGGACTGGGTCCAGGTCGGGACGATCGTCACCGAGGGGACCGGGACGGGCTCGCTCGCGTACGTCCCCGCGCGGACGGCCGAGTACCGGGCCGTGTGGGCCGGCTCCGCGGACCTCCCGGCGGCGACGAGCGCGTCGACCGCCGTGACCGTCAGGTTCGGGATCGTCGTCACGCCGCTGGCCGCCCGCATCGTCGCGAAGGGCACGACCATATCGTGGATCGCGAACGTGGGGCCGCCGACGGCGGGCGTCTCGGTCGAGTTCCGCGTGTACCAGAAGACCTCCGCCGGATGGGTCCTCGTCGCCACGGCGCCGCGCACGACACCGGCATCGGGTGCCGTGAAGTACACCCGGAAGATGAACGTGATCGGGCGCTGGTACGTCCAGGCCATCGCTGCCCCGGGCCCGGCGAACCTGGGCGCCACGGCGACGAAGCGATACGCGACGGTCGTGACCGTCCGCTGACCGCGTGATCCTGCCCGGCGCGCGTTCGTCCTGCCGCGCGCCGGGCAGGACTCCCGGCCTTCCTGCCGCGTGGCCGGCCGGACGCCGTGCGTCCTTGCGCCATCCGCGGCGCGGGCGCGATCTGCCCGGCTCGGGCATCATCTCCACATGACGCTCGCATACCGCATCCGCCACATCCACCCGGGGCTCGTCCTCGCGTTCCTCGACTTCATCGGCCTGTGCATCGCGAGCTACCT
>JBAWVU010000157.1:0-6381 GCA_037147135.1 Chloroflexota bacterium | reverse complement strand
GCTCTCGATGCCCACGATCTGGCCGCAGTCCGGCTCCGTGAGCACCGCTTCGGCCCCGTCGCCCGTCCGGACCACGATGCCGAGGGTGAAGGTCTCCTCCGCCGTCTCGCTGCCGGGCGGATAGAGGCCGGCGGCGAACGACGTGGTGCCTGGCGCCGAGGCAGGGAAGTACCAGACCCAGGAGACCGGGCTGCCGAGCAGCTCTGTGTCCGAGACGGTGTACGGCCAGCCCACGTCCGCGGGCGCGCCGATGACCGAGAGGGACGGCTCTTCCGTGGCGCGCCACTCGTAGCCGGTCCCGCCGTTGGCCTGCAGGACGACCGCGATGACGGCGTCCGTCCCGACGCTCACCGTCTTGCCGGACGAGTCCCCGAAGACCGTGACGTAGCTGTCATGGTCCGCAGCGGCGACCGGCCCGGCGGCGAACCCCGCGAGCACGAGCAGCGCGGGGATGGCGAGCGCCGCCCCGATCCGCGCCCGTCGCGGGGCATGAATCGTGCGGGGGATCGCGGGTCTCATCTTCGTCTCCTCCCGGGCCTCCCCGGACGTGCGTGCGCGCGGTCGTCCGATGCGACCGCGCCAGACATGCGGAGACTAGGCGCACGGCGCCGCGCGCGTGCCCACCCGTCGGTCCACCGGGGACCGGTACCTTTGGAGACCGACCGGCTACCGGCCGAAGCGGCGCCGCCGCTGCTGGTACGTCCGGATCGCGCGGAGCAGGTCGATCTCGCGGAACGCCGGCCAGTACGCCTCGGAGAAGTAGTACTCGCTGTAGACGCTCTGCCACGGGAGGAAGCCCGACAGCCGGATCTCGCCGCTCGTCCGGATGATGAGGTCCGGGTCGGAGGAACCGGACGTGTACAGGTGCGCTGCGAGGAGGTCGGAGGTGAGTCCGGACGCGATGGCGTCAGGCGGCGTGCCGGCGGCGACGAGGTCGCGCACCGACGCCCGGAACGCCTCGAGCAGCTCGTCGCGGCCGCTGTACCCGAGGGCGACCGTGACGGTGATCGCCCCGTCGGGCCGGGAGATCGCCGCGGCATCGTCGATCGCGTCGCGCAGCGTCCCGGGCAGCGCATCGCGCCGACCGATGACGCGAAGACGGACCGGGACGCGCGTCTTCCGGCGCCCGCTCGCGAGCGCGCCGAGCGCCTCCGTCGCGACATCCGTGATCGTGCCGACCTCCTCCTCGGGACGGTCGAGGTTCTCGAGGGAGAGCGCCCAGAGGGTCACCTCGCGCACCCCGAGGACGGCGCACCAGTCGACGAGCTCGAGCGCCTTCTCGGCACCCTTCCGGTGCCCGACACCCGGGTCGGAGTGACCCTCGCGCGCGGCCCACCGGCGGTTCCCGTCCATGATGACCGCGACGTGGTTGGGGACCGGGTGGGCGGCCACCTCGGCGCGAAGCCGGCGGAGATAGACGGCGTAGGCCGGCCGAAGCCCGACGGCCGCGACCTTGAGGCTGATCTCGGCGAGGCCCCCGCGAGCGCCACCGACCACGCGACCGGCATCGCGAGCGACGCCGTCCGTCGTCACGTCGTCTGCCGGCCCGGGATCGGTCGTCCTGTTCATCTCCACGTCCGACGCGCTCCTGTCACCCGCTGCGGTCCCAGTCTCAGGACGGACGAGCCGTGCCGCAGGTGACGACGTCCGCGCCCGACGCGTCGATGATCCGCCACCCCCGCTCACCTGCGATCCGAGCGAGCGTGCGGTCCGGTGTCACCGCGGTCGGCATCGCGGCCGCCTCGAGGAGCGCGAGATCGGCGGCCGAGTCGCCGTACGCGCGGCCGAGTGGCGCGGAGCCGATCCGCCGTGCGAGCCGTTCCACCTTGACGCGGCCGGTGTTCACGGGGCCGGCGAGACGCCCGGTGAAGCGGCCACCCTCGAACCGGAGCGGCGTCCCGACGGCCTCCGCCCCCATGCGGGTCGCGAACGCACGGAGGACCGGGTCGTAGGTGCCGGAGACGAGGACGACCCGCGCGCCTCCCGCGCCGGCCGCGGCCAGCTCGGCGAGCACCGGCTCGCGACGCGCCGGCCACAGCTCCTCCTCGACGATCCACGCTGCGATCGCGTCGATCTCGGCCGTGTCGAGCCCGGCGACATGTGCCACGAGGTCTCGGACCCACCGGTCGCGGAAGCGCTGCCGGTCGTAGAGGCCACAGCTGACGAGCGGCATTGCGAGCAGGCGCGGCACGAGGAACCTGCGGTACTCGCCACGCCGGCCATCGGCGACGAGCCAGCGCCCCAGGCCGCGCCACGTCTCGCCGTCGGTGAGCGTCCCCTCGAGGTCCGACGCGACGACGTCGCCCGGAGCGAGCGGCGCGGCCGGGTCGGACACGGGACCTCGCTCGCCGAGCCTCCCCTACTTGTCTCGCTCGGCCGCTCCCGTGAGTGCCGCCTGCGCCGCCGCGAGCCGCGCCACCGGGATGCGGAACGGCGAGCACGAGACGTAGTCGAGCCCGACGCGCTCGCACTTGAAGATCGAATCCGGGTCGCCACCGTGCTCGCCGCAGATCCCGAGCTCGAGGTCCGGGCGGGTCCGGCGGCCCTTGTCGACCGCGATCGCCATGAGGTCGGCGACCGCATCGTCGAGGGTCTGGAACGGGTTGACCGGGAGGATCCCGTCCTCGACATACTTGAGGAGGAAGCCACCCTCGGCGTCATCGCGGCTGTAGCCGAACGTGAGCTGCGTGAGGTCGTTCGTCCCGAAGCTGAAGAACGCCGCGTCGACCGCGATCTCGTCGGCCGTGAGGGCGCCGCGCGGGATCTCGATCATCGTGCCGAACTTGTAGTCGACTTCGACCCCGGCGGCCGCCTCGACCTTGAGGGCCTCGGCCTCGAGCAGCACCTTCGTCGCCTTGAGCTCGTTCGCGTGCCCGACGAGCGGGATCATGATCTTCGCGATCGGATGCCCGCCGGCCTTCTTCACGGCGATCGCCGCGTTGAGGATCGCGCGGGTCTGGACCTTGACGAAGTCCGGGATCATCAGGCCCAGGCGGACGCCGCGCAGTCCGAGCATCGGGTTCTGCTCGCGCATCGAGTCGACAGCGGCGAGCATCTCGCGGGCCGCGAGGAATGTCGGGTCGTCCGCGGCCGTCCCGAGCGTACGGAGCCGGACGACCTCCTCGAGGACCTCGTCATGGTTGGGGAGGAACTCGTGGAGCGGCGGGTCGATGAGCCGGACGACGACGGGCAGGCCGTCCATGGCCCGGAAGATCCCCTCGAAGTCGCCCTGCTGGAGCGCCTCGAGCTCGGCCATCGCCGCGTCGAAGCGATCCACGATCGCCTGCTCGGCGGCGTCGGCGACGCCGCCCGCCTCCAGCTTGGCCTTGACGCGCGTCGCCTGGGCGGCGACGAGGATCGCGCCGCGGACGATCTCGAGCCGCTCGCCCTCGCGGAACATGTGCTCCGTCCGGCAGAGCCCGATGCCCTGCGCGCCGTACCCACGCGCCTGGGCGGCCTCCTCGGGCTTGTCGGCATTCGTCCAGACACCCATGCGCCGGATGCCATCCGCCCAGCCGAGGATCGTCTGGAGCTCCGTCTGCTCCTCGTAGCGGGCTGATACGGTCGGGAGAGCGCCGAGGTAGACGTCGCCGGTCGACCCGTCGAGGCTGAGCCAGTCGCCTTCGACGAAGCTCGCGCCGGAGAGGGTGCTCTTCGCGGTCTTGGTGCCGTAGTCGACGAGGAGCTCCGCGCAGCCCGCGACGCACGGCTTGCCGATCTGGCGGGCGACGACCGCGGCGTGCGACGTGGCGCCGCCGCGCGCGGTGAGGATCCCCTGGGCGACGGCCATGCCGTGGAAGTCGTCAGGGGAGGTCTCGACGCGGACGAGCACGACGCGCTCGCCCCGCCCGACCCATTCGACGGCGTCGTCGGCAGAGAAGACCGCCCGGCCGACCGCGGCGCCGGGCGACGCGTTGAGGCCCTTCGCGACGCGGGTCGCGGCCCGGAGCGCGGCACGGTCGTACTGGTCACGGAGGAGCTGGTCGACCTGCGTCGGCTCGATCCGGGCGACCGCCTCGGACTTGGTGATGAGGCCCTCGGCGACCATGTCGACCGCGATGCGGACCGCTGCTGCTGCCGTCCGCTTCGCAGACCGCGTCTGGAGCATCCAGAGCTTGCCGCGCTCGATGGTGAACTCCAGGTCCTGGACGTCGCGGTAGTGGCGCTCCAGGCGCTCGGCGATGGCCGTGAACTCCGCGAACGCCGCGGGCATCTCGTCGGCGAGGTGGCTGATGGGCTGCGGGGTGCGGATGCCGGCCACGACGTCCTCGCCCTGGGCGTTGACGAGGTACTCGCCGAAGAGCACCTTCTCGCCGGTGTTCGGATCGCGGGTGAACGCGACGCCGGTCCCGGAGTCGTCCCCCATGTTGCCGAAGACCATCGTGACGACGTTCACCGCCGTGCCGAGGTCGTGCGCGATCTTCTGGCTGTTCCGGTAGTCGTTCGCCCGCTTTCCGAACCAGCTTGCGAAGACGGCCTTGATCGCGAGGTCGAGCTGCTCGTACGGGTCCTCGGGGAAGTCGCGCCCGGTCTGCTCGCGGACGATCGCCTTGTACCGCGCGACGAGCGCGCGGAGGTCCTCGGCGGTGAGGTCCGTGTCCGTGGCGGCGCCGCGTGCCTCCTTGAGCTCGTCGAGAGCCTCGTCGAAGCGGTTGTGCTCGACGGGCGTCCCGTCGGCGCCGATCTCCACGCGCGCCGGGACGTCCATGACGATCCGGCCGAACATCCCGATGAACCGGCGGTACGCGTCCCAGCTGAAGCGCTCGTTGCCGGTGAGCGCGATGAGGCCCTGCAGGGTGCCCTCGTTGAGGCCGAGGTTGAGGACCGTGTCCATCATCCCGGGCATCGAGAACTTCGCGCCCGAGCGGACCGAGACGAGGAGCGGGTTGGCCGGGTCGCCGAAGCCCTTGCCGGAGAGCGACTCGACGTCGGTCACGGCTTTCAGGACGTCATCCCAGAGGCCGGCGGGGAGCGTCTTGCCGGCAGCGAAGTAGTCGTTGCACGCTGCGGTCGTGATCGTGAAGCCGGGCGGCACCGGAAGGCCCGCGTTCGTCATCTCGGCGAGGCCCGCGCCCTTGCCGCCGAGGAGGTCCTTCATCGACCCGTCGCCCTCGGCGCTGCCTCCGCCCCAGGCGTAGATGTAGCGCTTCGCGGCATGGTGGGATCGGGTGGCAGTGTCGACCATCGGGATGGGCTCCTGTGAGGATCGGCGCCGGGTAGGCCGGGCGCGAGCAGCACTGGTTCGTACCTTTGCATCATACGCCGCTCGGGGCTCCGGCCTCGCCGGGACGCCCCGACGGCCGCGCGTCCTCCCGCAATGGCCGCCTCGCCCGGGCGGCGGTCGTCGGACGCCCGTCGCGACGGCGTCGCCGGTGCTACGCTCGGGCGGGTCGCCGGGCGGCGACGCGCATGAGGGAGGCCACGGCATGTCGCACGAGGTCGAGGACACCCGGGTCATCGCCGAAGAGGCCGAGCAGTACAACGCGACGCTCGTCGATCGCGTCGACGAGACGGCGACGCTCGCCTACGCGAAGGTCCGGTTCGACGGGGAGCCGGTCCCGTTCGAGCCGGGGCAGTACATGACGATCGGGGTCTTCGCGGACGGGAAGCTCTGGCAGCGCCCCTACTCCGTCGCCTCCGCGCCGAGCTCGGCCGCCGACGGCTACGAGCTGTACGTCCGCCTGGTCCCGATCATCCGGTTCACGACACTCCTGTGGCGGCTTCAGCCCGGGCAGCGGATGCGGATGACAGGTCCCAAGGGTCGGTTCATCCTGGAGCCGCACGACGCGCGGACCCACGTGTTCGTCTCGACGGGGACGGGGATCGCGCCGTTCATCTCGATGATGCGCGAGGCGATCGCACTGGGTCGCCCACGGAAGACGGTCGTGCTCCATGGCGTCTCGTTCGCCGACGAGCTCGGGTATCGCGGCCTCCTCGAGGGATGGGAGCGCGATGGATCGTACCCGGTCCGCTACGTCCCGACGGTGAGCCGCCCCGGGGACCCACGGAACGCCGGCTGGACCGGCCGCACCGGCCGGGTCGAGGACGTCATCGGCGACGTGTGCCACGACCTGGGCCTCCGCTCCGACCGGACGGTCGTCTACATCTGCGGGAACCCGGAGATGATCCTCAACGTGGAGCGCGTGCTCATGCACCGCGGGTTCCCCGAGTTCCACGTGAAGAAGGAGCTCTACTGGCCCAAGGACAAGGCGCCCGCCGCCACGCCCGGCTGATCGCCCTCCGGCGGCCGGCCGGGGAACGCGACGCACGGCCCGCCGAAGCACGCGGCGCGCCTCTCGAGGTGCCGCGTGTAACATAGGGTCCGTCGATATATGCGCACCGGTGCATGAGTCGGGGCGCTACTTCGGGCACGATCCGTCC
>JBAWVU010000156.1:0-6448 GCA_037147135.1 Chloroflexota bacterium | reverse complement strand
GCCGGAAGGCACACCACCGTCCCGTCGGCAGGGCCGCGGCGGTCGGGCGGGGCCGCGTCAGCCGGGCGGGTCGGCGTCGATCGGGCGGGGCCGCGTCAGCCGGGCGGGGCCGCGTCAGCCGGGCGGGTCGGCCCCCTCCGCGAACTCGGTCGTCGCGAAGACCCGGCGGTGGGTGCCCTCTCGGCGCCATGCATCGGCGCGCAGGCCCGCCTTGAGGCAGACGGCTTCCAGCGTCTCCTCGGCACCCCAGCCGAGCGGCGGTCCGACGTTCGGGAGGAGGAGTCCCCGCCGTCCGTCGCGCTCCACGATGACGCCGTGGACCACGGGGTCGAACAGCGCCGGATCGGGGAGCGGGACCGGGTCGCCGAGGACGTTGACGTCGATGACCAGGTCGTCGAGCTCGGACGGCCGGACCGGCGGGAACCGCGGGTCGCGGATCGCCGCGCTCCGCGCCGCCACTGCGACATTCGCCCACGTCGGCCGTTCATCGTCGAGGTTCCCGATGCACCCGCGGAGCTCGCCGTCACGGTCGCGGAGCGTGACGAACGCCGCGCGCGGCGCGGAGAGCCCGGGCGTGACGCGGTCCCCATCGAGGACCGGCGCGGTGGATCCGCGGACGGCTGCCTCGACGCCGGCACGCGCGAGGCGGAGGAGCGACGCGCGCTCGGCCGCGGTGAGCGCAGGGGGACTGCCGACGCGGAGGGCATCGGCCGGATCGGGCGGGCTGCCGGCGCGGAGGGCTTCTGCGGCGGATGCAGCAGCGGCCGGGGACTGGTCCATGGGGCGAAGCGTGGGCCGGCCGCCGCGCGACCGCCAGTGCGCTTCGGACCTTCGTGGCCGGTCCCGACGGCGGTCTCAGTCGGCCACGGACGTCGGCGGGACCGACCCCGGTCGCCTGCCTGCGTGGATCGGCAGGACGACGACCGAGGCCGCGAGGTAGCTGACGGCCATGAATAGAAATGCGATCGGGAAGCCCGCGGCGCCGCCGAGCGCGCCGACGAGGATCCCGATCGCGGCAGCCCAGACCGCGCCCACCCCGAACATGAGCGTGAAGTACGTGGAGAAGGCCGCGTCGCGGATGGGCGCCGGGGCGACATCTGCGAGGAGCGCCTGCAGCAGCGAGCTCTCTTCGAAGATGAATGCACTCATGAGCCCGATCGCGAGCCAGACGACCGGGATCGTCGATCCCGCGACGACGAGGAGGACGATCGACCCGGCCCCGAGCAGATAGGTCGCGACGAGCACCGGCTTGTGCCCGAGACGGTCGCTCGCCCACCCGGCGACGAGCGGACCGGGGACGCTCCCGACGAGGAGGAGCGTGTACATGAGCGTGACTGTCGTCGCGTCGAGCCCCAGCGTGAGCGCGAGGTAGAGCGGGACGAACGTCGTGACCGTGCCGAGGCCGCGCCCTGCAGCCGCGACCGAGCTCGCGACGAACAGCCACCGGAGGTCGCGCTCGCGGAAGACATCCCGGTACGCCTGCCGCGAGCTCCCGTACGCCCGGGCCATCGCCCGGTCCGCGCCCGACTCGCGGACGACGATGAGGATGAGCACGGCGACGACGATCGCCGGCATTCCGACGACGAGGACCGCCGGCTGCCACCCGGCCGTCGCGATGATCCAGCCTCCGAGGAGCGGGACGGCGACCGTCCCGAGGTTGCCGATGGCGATGTGGGTGCTGATCGCGAAGCCGCGCCGCTCGGCGGGGTACTGCTCCGACAGCAGCGCGTTGCCGACCGGGTGCTGCGGCGACCCCCCGACGCGCCCGATGATCGTCGCGATCGAGAACGTCGCCCACGACGTCGTGGCGGCCATCGCGCTCATGCCCGCCCCGAAGACGATCCCGCCGGCCCCGAGGATCGCGTGCCGCGACATGACCCTCGACAGCGGGCCGTACACGAGCTGGGTCACGCCGGACAGGATGTTGGCCGCCGCGACGAGGAGGCCGACCGACTCGACCCCCACGCCGTAGGTCGCGATGACCGGGATGAACACGAGCGGGAGCAGGGCGGTCTGGGCGTGGATGAGCGCGTGCTGCGCGGAGACGAGCGCGAGGGTGACTCGCGGCCGGACGTCCAGGAGGGCGGGCGTCGGAGTCTGGCCGGCGGCGATGATGGCGGGCTCGTGCACGCGACCATGGTGCCGGAACCAGGCGCTCCCAGGTGCCGTGCGGTGGCGTACGGCGTGCGGCGTGCGGCGTGCGGCGCGATGGCGTGCGTGCGGCCGCAGCCCACCTGCGTCACGGCGGCGTGCGGCGTGGCCCACTCGTGGAGCGGCACCCCGGTCGATCGAGCGTCGTCATCTGGCCATCGATCGGCCCGCGAAGAGGCGGGTCCCGCCGTTGTCCGTCCAGAGGAGTCCCGGATCGACGGGCATGGGTGCGCCGGGGTCGCGCAGCGCACGGAGCCACGCACGCGGATCCGCCGGAAACCCGGACCCGATCATCGGTGCGAGCTGCGCGAGGACCGATCGGTTACGGCTCGTGCTGCGCACCACCCAGAGGCCGGCGACTCGGTCGGTGCTGGCTTCGGCCCCGACCGCGGCGACCTTGTCATCGAGACCTCGAAGCGCCGCGCCCACGTCGAGGAGCAGGTTCCAGACCTCGACCACCGCCGCTTCCTCCCGCTCCCGGCGCCGGAGGAGCACATCGACGGAACGGGGTCGGTCCGGATGCGTGACGAGTCGCGCCTCCGGAGTCGCCACCCATCCGCCGTCGCGGGCGGTCTCGATGACGAGCGACTGGCGTCGTGCATGCTCGATGTCGCGCGGGAGGTTCGAGCCTGGCTGCTTCTCGATGAACGCGACGAGCTGCTCACCGATGCCCGCCGTGACCGTCGACCACGTGTCGAGGCCCGCGCGCGCACCGTGGCCCAGCTCGAGCTCCGAGATCCGCTGTTGCGAGACGCCGCATCGCGCGGCGACGGCGCGCTGGCTCAGGAACGCCGAGCGTCGGGCATCTCGGAGCGCGACCCCGAGCCGAGCCGCGACCACCGCCGCGCGCTGTCGCCCGGCCGACCCGGCAGGATACCGTGGCCGACTCACGGATCCCACACGCACGCATCCGGCAGCCGGGTGGGGCGTTGCGGGCCATGGAGATCCATGGGGAGACCCTCGCAGACGGCGATCCACCCGGGATCACCGGCGGCGCTATCGCGGTGCCGCGGCCGACGTGCCCACGGCCGGGGGCGGTGGATCGGGCTGCCGGCCGACGGTGGTGGCCCGAGCCGCCGGCAATCGTTTCACCGCCCCCGGCGGTGGATCCGCCTCCAATGCCGGACGCGGACGCTGCCGGCCATCGTTTCACCGCCCCCGGCGGTGGATCCGGCTCCGGCTCCGGCCGCATCGACCGTGGGTCGTCCCTCAGTACGCCTCGAGGTAGCGATCGATCTCCCACTGGGTGACCTGGGTCCGGTACTCGTCCCACTCGGCGCGCTTCGCATCGACGTAGTGGCCGAGCACGTGGTCACCGAGGGCCTCGCAGACGACCGTGTCCGCCTCGAGCTCGTCGATCGCCTCGCCGAGCGTGCCGGGGAGCTCGCGGATCCCCCTCTCCGCGACGCGGGCGGCATCCATCTCGAAGAGGCTCTCCTCGACCGGGTCGGCGAGCTGCAGTCCCTTCTCGACCCCATCGAGGCCGGCCGCGATCATGACGGCGAACGCGAGGTAGGTGTTCGACGACGGGTCCGGACAGCGGACCTCGGCGCGCGTCCCCTCGATGCTCTTGCCCGGCGAGATCATCGGGACGCGGATGAGCGCGGACCGGTTCGTGCGGCCCCAGGTGATGTACGTCGGGGCCTCGTAGCCGGGGACGAGCCGCTTGTACGAGTTGACCGTCGGCGCAAGGACGGCGGCCATCCCGCGGGCATGGGCGAGGACGCCGGCCATGTACGACCGCGCGAGCTCCGACAGGCCGTACTTCGCGTCCGGGTCGGCGAACGCGTTGCGCTGCTTCTCGATGGAGAAGAGGCTCTGGTGCGTGTGCATGCCGGAGCCGTTGATCCCGAAGATCGGCTTGGGCATGAACGTCGCATAGAGGCCGTGCTGCTGCGCGATCGCCTTGAGCGCGAACTTGAACGTCACCGCGTTGTCGGCCGTCGTGAGCGCATCGGAATACTCGAAGTCGATCTCGTGCTGGCCGGCCGCCACTTCGTGGTGCGCCGCCTCGACGCTGATCCCGAAGGCCTCCAGGGCGTCCACCATGTCCTGGCGGACCTCCTGCGCGAGGTCGGTCGAGAAGTCGAAGTAGCCGGCGAGGTCGTGCGGGAGCGGCGCGACCTTGCCGTCCTCGTCGCGCCGAAAGAGGAAGAACTCGAGCTCTGGCCCGAGGTTGACGATGTACCCGAGCTTCTTCGCGCGCTCGACCTGGCGGCGGAGGACGAAGCGGGGGTCGCCGACGAACGGCTGGCCGCCCGGCGTGAACACGTCGCAGATGACGCGCGCCGTGCCGCGACCTCCTGAGGCGGGCTGCCACGGGATCTCGGCGAACGTGCTCATGTCCGGCATGAGGTACTGGTCCGACTCGGCGATCCGGGTGAAGCCCTCGATCGAGGAGCCGTCGAACCACGTGCCGTGCTTGACGGAGTCCTCGAGCCGGTGGACGGGGATCGTCACCGCCTTGACGATGCCGAGCACGTCGGTGAACTGGAGCTGGATGAAGCGGATCCCGTCAGCCTTCGCCTTCTCGATCTTCTCGAGCACCGTCGGTTCGACCACCGATCTCTCCTCCTGCAGGTCCCTTGTCGCTGTCTCTTCATGACTCTCTTGTGCCCCACGCACTAACCCGTCGGTCGCAGCGTGGGGACGGTCGGAGGATAGCAGCGCTGGAGAGCCGTGAGGACGGCCCGATGCCCTCTAGTTTTGTGCGCTTTGCACTATCCGCAGGGCGATGGAGAGGGCCACCCGCAGCTCCGGGTCGCGCAGGTCCCAGCCGCCGACCTCCTCCATCCGGCCGACGCGGTAGGCGACCGTGTTGCGATGCACGCCGAGCGCCTGTGCCGCCTCCGCGGGCCCCGCCGCGTCGAGCACCGCACGCAGCGTCCGGAGCCGCTCGGCGACGGTGGCAGAGCGGCCATCGAGCACCGGCTCGAGGAGGCTCCGCGCGAGGCGCTCGGCGTCGGGAAGGTTGTGCAGGTCGCCGAGGATCCGGTACGCGGGGAGCCGGTCTGCCCGGGCGACGCCGGGGCCGGCACCGTACGCCTCGGCGGCCTCCAGCGTGGCGCGCGCCTCCGCCTCCGCCTGCGAGCGGCCGCCGGGCTCGTCGAACGGGCGCGATACGACGACGATCCGGTGGAGGAACGCGGCGACCCGATCGGCGATGACGAGCCCGAGCGGATCGTCCCGGCCGGCGACCGCGACGAGCCGATACTCGAGGCTCTCCGAATCCCCGCGGAGCACGAGCCGGCGGTTGGGCGCGAGGAGCCGAAGCTCCGCGCGAAGCGCCTCGCGCTGCTCTGCATCCTCGACATCCTCGCGGCCGGCCTGCCGCGCGACGATGCCGACCCAAGGTGGCCCATCGGAGGGAAGCGACTCGCTACGCCGCGCGGCCTCGCGGGCACGGTGCACGGCGACGTCGCGCCCCAGCTCGAGGGCGAGAAGGGCTGCGACACGCTCGCATGCGAGGCGCTCTCCTTCGGTGGCCGGGGCGTCGCCGAGGAGGAGGAGGCTGCCGCGGATCGGGTGCTCGCCGGTGCGCGAATGCTGGCGGGCACGGTCACCGTCCGCCGGCGAGACCGGGAGGGGGACGCGCAGCGCGACGCCTTCGCGGTCGGTGAGGTAGCGGCGGGCGGCCGCGGCGGCGGCCGGGGGCTGCTCCGGCGCATGGGCCGCAAGCGGATCCCCGCGCCTGCCCTCGAGCACGACGGCCCGACCGAGGAAGCCGCCGATCGACGCGACGAGGGCGCCGAGGTCCGTGGTCTGGAGCGCCACCGCCTCCAGCCGACGCTCGAGCTCCTCGGCACGACGTTCGAGGGCGGCGCGGCGGTTGACGAGCAGCTCGATGACTGCGCGCTCGATCGCGGCCGCATCGCCGGCGGGGAGGGCGATGACGGCGATGCCCCCGCCCGCCGCCCGATCCGCGAGTCGCTCCGAGGCCGGACCGGGGGGCCCCACGACGACGATCGCGGAGGCTCCGCCCCGGACGAGCTCGTCGGCGAGCTGGTCCGCGTCGTCGGCCGCGGGCGCGACGACGTCGAGGACGCCGGTCGGGACGACGACCATGTCGCCGGCCTCGAGCACGTCGAGTGCGGGGACGCGCGCCCGGAGCACCCGGACCCACGCGACCGGGCGGGCGAGCGCGCCTTCGCTCGCGCGCAGCGGGTGCGCCGTCGGCATCAGGTCGCGGCGGAGATCCTCGACGGTGGGCATGTCCGGCGGCGGCGCCTGCTCAGCAGCCGCGGGGAGTGGCGGCCGCGCGCAGGGGAGTGGCGGCCGCGCGCAGGGGAGTGGCGGC
>JBAWVU010000155.1:0-6462 GCA_037147135.1 Chloroflexota bacterium | reverse complement strand
GCATGGGCCCGGGCATGTCGTCGTTCACGGCAACGCGCCGTTTCGCGAGCTCTTCGGCGACGGGCTCCTCGGGCTGCCGGCCGCCGAGGCCCTCCTCGACCTGCCCCGCGCTGCCTTCGAGCTGATGGACCTCGTGTTCCGCGAGGGTCGGCCCCGGGCGCGATGGATCAGCATGCGCGGCGACGCGTGGCGTCTCACGGTCGCCGAACGGCGCGACCTTGGGACGGGCGAGGTCTACGGGCTCGCCGTCCACCTGGTACCGCGGGCAGGTAGCGACTCCACGGCCTGAGCGACGGCGTCGCCAGGTCGGGGCCAGCTTCGGCGGATGGCCGATCGCCGTGCGTGCTCGACGATACGATGACGCGGTGATGCCCGTATTCGACCCGACGCCTCGTGCGGTCGACCCCGCTCGCGGGGCGACTGTGGGTCTTGCCCGATGACCGCCCGGCCCGGGAGGGCGCGCGGGAGCGATGGGAAGCTCCCGCCGGTCGTCGTCCCGATCCCGGAGGAGCGCAGGATCGGGGCCCTCGCTGCGCGCTTCCGCCGCGTGCTCCGGACACCGCTCATCGTCGCGAACACCGCGGCCGGCGTCGCCGCGTTCGGGGTCATCCTCGTGGCGGGGCAACCGGCCATCGGACTCCCGCTCCTCCTCCGGATGCCGATCGCCATCGGGGTGTTCGTGCTCGTCGCGTGTGCCGCGCTGCCGTACCTGCTTCGCGGGCCCGCCCGCGCTGCGCTCGAATCGTTCGCATGGATCGGTCGCTGGGATGCCCTCCGGTGGAGCGCGGTGACTGGCGTGAAGCCGCTCGCGACCCCCGAGGCGGCGCGCGCATGGCTCGATGCGAACCCCATGCGCGGTGACGCGCCGCCGCCTGTCCGACTCGCGCGCATCGAGCCGCTCCTCCTCGTCGGGGATGTCGCGGCCGCGTCGAAGCTCGCTGCCGGACTGCCGGCCGACAGCCCATGGGACCGCTTCGACCGCGAGTACCAGCGGGCGTTCGTCGACTTCAGCGGCGGCGGGCGGGTGGACCCGCGACCGCTTCGGGCGGCGGCCGTGGCACTCGCGGACCCCGAGGAGCGGCTGCGTGGGCAGGCGCTGCTCGCGCTCGGGGCCGCGCGGGTGGCGGTCGCGGCCGGCGATGACTGGATCGCGCCGCTCGCGGACGTGCGAGAGGCGATCGGCGAGGTCGGGGACGGGGTCCTGCGCCTCGAGGTCTGGCCGACGCTCTTCCGGCTCGAGGTCGTCGTCGCGCTCGCGGCAGGCGTCCTCGGCGTGATCCTCGTCGGCCTCGGCTGAAGGCGGTCCGCCGGCGGCCGTGACCATTCTTCCTTCACGCCGTCTCGCGGGCTGTCTCGTGCGCCGGCTCGCGAGCGCCCCGCGATCTCGGCCTGCGGCGGCAGGTGCTATCCTCTCGCGGGTCCCGCGGCGGACCCCCCGGGTCGCGCGATGCGATCCCTCGCTCCGGCGTAGCTCAGTGGTAGAGCGGGCGGCTGTTAACCGCTTGGCCGTAGGTTCGAATCCTACCGCCGGAGCCAACTCCCCCCTCGTGGAGGCCCGCTTCGGGCGACTCCAGCCGACTCGCAACGACCCCTCCGACGGGTCCCGTGACTGACTGCGTGACTGACTGCCCAGACCCCGTCAGCGCGACCTGCAGCAAGCCGGCGGCATCACGCTGCTGCCCCGCCGTCACGTGCGCGTACCGCTCCATCGTCACCCTGCTGCCCGGGGCGTGTCGTCGCAGTTCCTGCGCGACACGAGGATGAGCACCGGCGCCGACGAGCAGGCTCGCCGCCCCATGCCGCGTGTCATGGAGCCGCATCGTCGGCGATCCAGCACGGCAGAGCAGTGATCGGAGGTGCTTCGTGAGCCATGTCGGAGCGGGCGAGACCGAGAGCGTTCGCTCGTCCTCGCGACCTACCTGACCTCGGGGTCGACATGCGCCGTCGCGGGCCGGGTCCCGGACGGCCACAGCCAGGCTGCGACCGACGACGCGACCACGCGGCACGCGAGCATCACGAGCCACGCCGCCGCCGCGATGAGCAGGACGTGGTCCTCCTGCCGCTCGACCTCGCGGAGGGAACGTCCGGCGAGGATCGTCCCGCCGAGCCACGGGACCGTGACTGTCGCGACCCTGACCCCGGTGCGCGGCTCCCACGTCACCTTGTTCGGCGGGTCCTCACGGGCCGCGGCGAGGACGCCCAGTGGCGGGACCGGGTCGTGGCCGTCGAGTCGCCCATCGGTCGCAAGGACGTTGCCGGAGGGGTCGTAGATGGCGACGAACGTGGCGAGGCTCGTCGCCACGTCGACCATCGTGGACGCGACGAGCGTCGCGGGCAGTGCTCCGGCATCGAGTGCACGGACGTCGCCGAAGCCGGAGGCTAGGACGAAGACTCGTTGGCCGCGCGTCGCCGGAGCCGCCGGACGATGAACGTCACCAGCAGGCTCATGAGGATGCTCATCACGAACGGCGCCCACTTCGGGGGTTGACCCTTGCGCCCGCGCCGCATGGACTCCACGTCGAGGAAGACTCCGCGACACGTCGGGCAGCGCCATGCACCGCCGCGTCCCCGGCGTCCCATCGGCTCCATGGCCATCCCGTCCTTCGGGCACGCCCACGTCGTCGCTGTCTCGACCGTCATGACCTGCTCCTCCTTGGATCACGTCGCCGACTCGATGGCTTGCCGCCGCAGGTGAGGTCTTCCTACCCGAGGCGCTCCAGCACCACGACCGGGATGACGCGGGTGGTCCGTTGCTGGTACTCCGCGTAGGTCGGACTGGCGGCGGCGCGCTCGGCGAAGAGCCGGTCGCGCTCCGCGCCCTCGGTCACGCTCGCCCGCGCCTCGAACGTCTCCCCGCCGACCTCCACCGTCACCACCGGATGGACGAGCAGGTTGTGGTACCACGCCGGGTGATCGGGTGCGCCACCCTTCGACGCCATGATGACGTAGCGATCGCCGTCACGGGAGTAGACGAGGGGCGCGAGCCGTGGCTGGCCGCTCTTCGCCCCGGTCGTCGTCAGCAAGAGGACCGGGCGACCGGCGAAGGGGCCTCCCGTCACCTGCCCGCCGTTGGCGCGGAAGCCCGTGATGAGTGTCTCGGTCATCGCCGCGAACGTGGCGCGGGGGTCGGTGTCTGCCATGGACACAAGCCTACCCACGTTGCGCTGAGATGGTGTCAGAAGTCGTGGACGAGGCCCGGTCAGGCGGCGGCGGACCCCTCGTCGGTGTTCCGTTGGTCCCCCGGTGGCTGCCTCCCTTCGCTCCTGCAGCTGCCCGTCGATGGAGATGGCGCCGGCCCGGACGAGCGCCACGAGGTGGGGCGCGTTGACCTTGCGCCAGCGATCCTCGGCGGCTCGCACGAGCATGTGCGCAATGGCCAGGCCGGCGGGCCGGGACCCGGCGCCCCTGGTGGCCCGTGTCCGAAGTCGGACCGCCGAGTGCGTCGGACCCGAGCCCCGCGTGGTGGCAGTGGCCCGACGGGTTGAGCTCCGAGGCCGTCCTCTGCTTCCACTATCCACGCCGGGTCGGCCGGATGAGTCGCGCCGACGACCGGACACGGTCGCCGCGTCGGCCTGCACGTGGATCGAGCCCGACGGGTGCCTCGACCACCCGCAGCTACTGGTTGCAGGTGATCGTCGCGGGGCCCTGCGAGTCGTCCTGCTTGCCGATCGGCGCGTCAAACGGCCAGTGGTCGAGGGCGACCTTCGTGGTGCGGGGCGCAGCTGCGCCGCCCGGACACGCGGCGAGGATCCTGCCCCAGGTCGCGTCGATCGTGTACGTGCCCCGGTCGCTCGAGAGCGACTACGCGCTGGCCCTGGGCGTCGGGGCGGGTGACGGTGTTGGGGCGGGCGTCGGCGACGGGGACGCGGCCGGCTCAGGGGTGGGGAGTGATGGCAGGCCGAGCTTGGCTCGGAGCTCCTGGGCGATCGGCCTCTGCGCCGCCGCCGCGGCCTCGTACTTCGACATGAGGTCAGCGCTCGTCGGGTCGGTCGCCAGCTCGCGCGACACCGCCGCGATCGCTGCGTTGGCTTCCGCCAGCCTGTCCGCGGTCGGCCTGAGCTCCGTCGGCCACGCCATGGCATCGATGCCCGTGACGAACTCATCTCCGAGCTCGGCGTACGCGGTCCACATCGCCTTCAGCGTCGCGGGATCGGAGCCTCCGTCGCCGTACTGGTCGTAGACGGCGCCGGACTTCGCGTTCCACGCCGTCACGAACGCGAGATACGCGTCGGCCACGTCCTTGAGTGAAGCAGACGGAGCGAGCTGTGTCGCTTGTTGGGTCGCGGTGGGGCTCGGCGTCACGGTCGGCGCGACCGTGCCCCCGGATGGCGACGCGCTCGATCCCGCACAGGCCGCGGTCGCGATGGCGATCGTGGCGATGGCCGCCGTGAGGCGGAACCTGGTCAACACCTGGGATCACCCTCCGTTCCGAACCTCGCCTGCGCACCAGCTGGTGCGTACAGGATGGCCGCGAGGCCGATGACGAACACGACCGTCGGCGTGTCCACACGCCGTTGCGGGCATGGTGCATCGGCATCGCCATGTGCGGCCTCGAGCATCGGCCGTTGCGCCGTGTCTTCACACCGGCCGGAAGTACGGTCTCCGGGATCCCTTCGACTGACCGCGACGAAGAGCGCTGGCGAGGCCCGCCGCGCCGAGACTCGCCAGCGCCGCCGGGACTCGCCCGGATCCGCCTACGGCAGGAAGCCGAGGAGTCGCCCGGTCCCCGGGCTGCCCGTGGCAGGGTCGTAGCCGGCGTTGACCGCGACGATCGCGATCCTCGTGGTGGACGCAGATGCGATGAGTGACCCGGACTTCGTGATCCGGCTCGTCACGATGACGGCGATGTACGACGGAGCGGTCGCCGGCGGCGCCGCGCTGCTCCCGCCCGACGTCGTCCACGTGCCACCCGCGACGGGCGGCGTGCTCGAGAGGGTGCTCGCGAAGCCCTTGAACGCGGCCGTCGGGCTCCCGCCCGACAGCTTGTTCGCGTTCGCCCAGGACGACGACCAGAACGTCACGGTCGCGCCGACGACCGCCGAGCGGTCGCCGACGACGAAGGCTCCACGCCCGAGATACGTGAAGACGGTGGTCCCTCCCGCCATCGCGGCGCCCTGGTGGTAGGCGTCGGCTGTGAAGGTCGCGGAGAGCGAGGCCGGCCCGAGCGGCTGGGCGATCGCGGAGATCGTGCACGCGGCCACGCCGCTCGCGGTCGTGGTACCGGTGCACGTCTGGGCGGTCGCGCCCGTGCCGAACGCGAACACCACCGGCTTGCCGGCGATCGGCGAGGCGGTCGCCTCCCGCTCGGCCGCGCCGATGGGATCGGTGAGCGTCGCGGTGAGCGTCAGCGGCGAGCCGCGCGCGACGAACGCCGGGATCGTGCCGAGGGCGAGGGAAGCCTCTTCTCGCTGCACGGCGAAGGCCGCAGAGGTGGACGACGCGAGCTCCGCGCCGTCACCCGCGAAGCTCGCGGTGACGGTGACGCGCCCGCGGGCTCGAGCGGGATGATCGGGCAGGAGGCCCTCCCCGACGCGTTGGTCGTCGCGGAGCACGTCTCGGTCCCGTCGAGGACGAACGTCACGGTCCTGCCGGGGACGGGGACCGAGCCGGTCTGCTCGACGAGGGTCGCCGCGAGCGTGGCGGCGTCGCTGTGGTCGCCCGCCGTCGTGCCCGTGTACGTGAGGACCGTGACCTTCCCGTACGTGTACGACGTGCTCGACTCGATCGCCCCAGCCGAGGCGGTGATCGTGTCCGTGGCGCCGACGATCGGGAGCATGTTCGGCGAGCGGTACGTCATCGACACTTCGCCGTTCCGGTCGCTCGTGCACGTGCCCAGGTGACAGTCGGGCAGGTCGAAGCTCCCGATGGTCGCGGTCGGGACGACGTGGACGAGGACCCACGGCAGCGGGTCGCCGTCGGCGTCCACGACGGTCAGGGTCAGCGAGGTGGTCGCGCCCGGTCCGATCGCGCCCGTCCGGGCGATCGGCGTCGCGCTCCAGATGAGGGCTGCGGGGGCGCCATACGTGTACGAGGTGCTCGCGGAGTGCGTCGCGATCAGGCCGGTCGAGGCCGTGATCGTGTCCGTGATGGTCCACGTCGGGAGCACGGTCGCGGCACGGTAGGTCACCCACACCGCGCCCGACGCGTCGGCCGGGAACCGGGAGCCGCAAGCACCGGAGTCGAAGGCGCCGGCCGGCGTCCCCTTGTCGAGGTTGACTTGGACGCCCGGCATCGTGTGGCCGGCCGTGTCGCGGACGGTGACCCCGAGTGCGACGGTGTCACCGGGCCCGATCGACCCCGTCGGCGCGATCGGGACGGAGTTCCAGGTGAGGGACCCGATGCCGAGGTACGAGTACTCGGTCATCGTCCAGAACTCGCCCACCTCGGCCTGGATGATGTCGGATACGTGGGCGAGGAGGGGCGACCCGGCGTGCTACGTGGCCCATTCCCGGCCCTCTGCGC
>JBAWVU010000154.1:0-6499 GCA_037147135.1 Chloroflexota bacterium | reverse complement strand
GCTCGAGCCGTGGGGCGACCTCTCGGCCGAGGCAGCCGGGGAGGGGTTCGCGATCCAGGCCCGGGGGCTCGTCGACGGCGGTGCCGACCTCGCCTGGATCGAGACGATGTCCGACCTCGCGGAGGCGCTCGCGGCCGTCGACGGCGTGCGGGCCGCGGCACCCGGGCTCCCGATCGTCGTGACGCTCTCGTTCGACGGCGACCGCACGATGATGGGCGTCACGCCCGAGGAAGCGGTCACGGCGCTCGCTGCCCGCGGGGTCGCCGCGGTCGGGGCGAACTGCGGGGGCGGCTTCGAGCCCGTGGAGGCTGCGATCGCACGGATGCGCCGTGCTGCGCCCGCGCTGCCTCTCGTCGCCAAGGCGAATGCCGGGCGACCGACGCTCCAGCCCGACGGCACGACGGCGTACCCGGCAACACCCGCGGAGGCGGCCGACCATGCGCGCCGTGTGGTCGCGGCAGGCGCGAACGTCGTGGGCGGCTGCTGCGGCACCACCGCCGACCACGTGGCGGCGATCGCGGCCGCGCTCGCGCCGTAGCGGCGGGCGCTCGTCGGCTCCATCGAAGCGGGCAGCGGCCGCGTCGCCGCACCACCTTCGCCTCGGCGGCTACTCGGCTCCCTCGCCGGTCTCGGCCAGCCGATAGCCGATGCCGCGCACGCTCGCGGGGACGGGCCCGCCCGCCTCGACGAGCTTCGCGCGCAGTCGCGCGACGTGCGGCTTGAGCCACTGCGAATCTGGATCGGGCTCGCCCGGCCAGCCGGCCGCGAGGAGCCGCGCATGGGGGACGACCCGCCCGTGCGCCTGCACGAGGGCGGTGAGCAGGTAGAACTCCGTGCGGGTCAACGGGACGGGCCGGTCGTCGACGCTGGCCCGGAAGAGCCCGGTGTCGAGCGTCAGCGTGCCCACGCGCAGCGCCGCCGGCCCCGTCGCTCCGGCCGTTCCCTCGCCGCGGCGGATCGCCGCGCGGATCCGCGCGAGGAGCTCCTGGCGGCCGAACGGCTTCGTCACGTAGTCGTCCGCGCCGGCGTCGAGTGCCTCCACCTTGGCGAGCTCGTCCGTCTCCCCGGTGAGAACGATGATGGGGACGCGGCTCGTCGCCCGGATCCGCCGTACCACCTCGACACCGTCGAGGCCGGGCATCGCGAGGTCCAGCAGGACGAGGTCGGGTGTCTCGGCCTCGAACCGGACGAGCGCGGCCTCTCCGTCGTACGCGGTGACGACGCGATGGCCCGCGCTGCCGACGAGGGCGGAGATGGCGCCGACCATCGCCGGCTCGTCGTCGACGACAAGGATGCGCAGCGGCGTGATCGGCGGGTCGCCGCCGCCGGTCGCACCGGGATCGTCGGGGCCGCCCGTCCGGCCGTGCTCGTTCACCCCGCACCTCCGATGCCGGCCGTGGGCAGTGCCACGACGAACCGGCTGCCGCCGAAGCCGTTGGCCTCGATCCGGACGCGCCCCCCCATCGCGTCCATGAGCCGCCTTGCAGCGTACAGCCCGATCCCCGACCCGCGGCGGCCGCCGGCGCGCAGCCGGACGTAGGCGTCGAAGACGCTCTCCCAGTCGCCGGCCGGGATCCCCGGGCCGTCGTCCGTCACGTACACCTCGATCTCGTCACCCCGCCGCCAGGCGCCGACGGTGACCCCCCACCCGGCGGGAGCGTACTTCGCCGCGTTCTCGAGGAGGTGCTCCAGGACCTGTCGGAACCGCGCGTCGTCGCCGATCCCGACGAGGGTCGGCTCGCCCGGCTCCCACCGGAGGCGATGCTCGCGGAGGAGGGGAGACATGAGCTCCATCGTTTCGGCGACGGCATGGACCACGTCGAACGGCTCCCGCGCGAGGCCGACCATCCCCTCGCCCCGCACCGACGCGAGGATCGAGTCGACGAGCCGGTCCAGGCGCAGCACCTGCTCGATGGCGGCGACATGCCACGCGGCGATCGTCGCGCGCGGAGCGACGTCCCCCGCGCCGGTGCCCGCGTCCGCGAGCAGGTCCAGGTAGGCGCGCACGACGGCGAGCGGCGTCCGGAGCTCGTGTGTGACGACGCTGAGGAGCTCGGCGCGCGCGGCGTCGAGGGCGGTGAGCGTCTCGAGCTGCTTCTCGGCCTCGGCCTGGAGGCGTCCCTTCTCGACGATCCCGGCGAGCAGCGCGGCGATCGTGGAGACGAGGCCGATGTCGTGGTCGTCGAACCGACGCGTCTCGCGCGTCTGCAGGTTGAGGACCCCCACGACCCGGTCGTTCCACAGCAGCGGCACGGAGAGCATCGAGGTGAGCCCCTTGAGGTCATAGCCGCGGACCCACTTGAAGCGCGGGTCGAGCCGCACGTCCGGGACGGTGACGGGGCGGCGCTCCACCGCGGTCGCTCCCGTCACGCCCTCGCCGCTCGCGAGGCTCACGCGCCCCACGTGCTGGGGGTCGAGCCCGTTCGTGGCGGCGAGCGTGAGCCGCTCACCCCCCGCGTCCATGAGGTAGAACGAGCAGACCTCCACCCGGAGGGCGACGGCGGTGCGTTCGATGAGGATGCGCATGAGCTCGTCCCAGTCGCGCGCGAGGGTGGCGAGCTGGGCGAGCTCATGGACGAGCTCGAGGTCCCGGAGACGGCGCGAGACCTCGGCCTGCGTGAGCCTCTTCGATGCCGGAGCGGAGCCCGCCACCGTCAACCGGTAGGCCCGACGACGCCCGGGTCGGTCACCGAGACCGGCAGGTCCTGGAGGAGCGGCTCGGGCCACGCCCAGGCGGCACCGTGGTGCTGTCCCACGGCGCCGTGACGCGCGGCCTCGGTCCGGAGCGGAAGCCCGAAGATCTCGATGAACCCGACGGCCGAGGCGTGATCGAACGCGTCGTCCTTGTCGTAGGTCGCGAGGCTCCTGTCGTAGAGGGAGAGCGGACTCCGCCTGCCCTCGACGACGGCGGTGCCGTGGTCGAGGCGGACCCGGACCTCGCCGGAGACGACACGCTGGCTGCTCCCGACATACCCGCGCAGGTCACGGTGGAGGGCGCTGAACCAGAGTCCGTCGTACGTGAGCTGGGCGAGCTCGTCGGCGACGATCCGGTTGAAGCGGAGCGTGTCCTTCGTGAGGGTGAGCCCCTCGAGCGACCGGTGGGCGTGGTAGAGGATCGTCGCTGCGGGCGCTTCGTAGATCTCGCGGCTCTTGATGCCCACGAGCCGGTCCTCGACATGGTCGATCCGCCCGACCCCGTGTGCGCCGCCGAGCGCGTTGAGCCGTTCGACGATCGCCACCGGGTCGGCGCGCTCGCCGTCGAGGGAGACCGGGATGCCGCCCTCGAAGCCGATGACGACCGAGATCGGCGGTGGGGCGTCGGCCGCCGCGACCGTCCACTCGTACGCGTCCGACGGGGGCGTGGCCCATGGGTCCTCGAGGACGCCGGTCTCGCACGAGCGGCCCCAGAGGTTCACGTCGATCGAATAGGGCGACGACTTCGTGATCGGGAGCTCGATCCCCCGGGCGTGTGCGTAGTCGATCGATTCGTCGCGCGAGAGGCCCATCCCGACCCGCATCGGCGCGATGACCTCCAGCCCCGGGTCCAGCGCGTGGACGGCGACGTCGAACCGGACCTGGTCGTTGCCCTTCC
This sequence comes from Chloroflexota bacterium, assembly GCA_037147135.1. Taxonomy (GTDB): domain Bacteria; phylum Chloroflexota; class Limnocylindria; order Limnocylindrales; family CSP1-4; genus CAIYQJ01. The sequence goes on along the minus strand of JBAWVU010000154.1, from coordinate 2,907 downwards.
CGGTGCAGCCGTGGGCGACCGCGTCCGCGCCCTCGCGCCGCGCGACCTCGGCGAGTAGCTGCGCGATGAGCGGGCGCGCGAGCGCGGTGGCGAGCGGGTACACGCCCTGGTAGAGCGCCCCCGACTGGAGGTGCGGCCACGCGAAGCTCGTGACCAGGCGCTCCTTCGCGTCGACGACGTAGGCGCGGCTCGCGCCGGCACTGATCGCCCGCTGCTCGACACCCTCCCGGAGCGAGCCGCCTCCGAGGTCCACGGTGAGGGTGACGACCTCCGCGTCGAACTGCTCGCGGAGCCACGCGACCGCGACGGAGGTGTCCAGACCTCCGGAGTAGGCGAGGACGACCTTCTTCATGCGTGAGCCTCCATGTCGGCGGCGCGCGTCCCGGGGGCGCCGCGCCCCATCGTCCGTCGTGGATGGACAGCCGTCGCAGGACTCGAGGCTGCCCCTGTCTGGAGCGTGCGGAAGCGGGCGAGCCAGCGCTCCAGGGCGGCCTCGTCGCGGAACAGCACGAGGGCCGTGTTGTCGCCCGCGAGCGTCCCCTCCTGCTCGTCGAGGTCCGACTGGTCGATCGCCTGCGCGATGACCGACGCGGTTCCCGGCAGTGCCGTGAGCACGAGCGTGAGCCCGCTCCGTCCGATCCTGATCGGGATGTCGGCGACGATCCGGCGCAGCCGGTCGTCGCGCGGCGCCGCGGGGAGCGCCGACGCCGTCACGTACACGTGCCGGCCGTCCCGCGCGACCTTCGCGAGGCCGAGCTCGCCGACATCGCGGCTCACCGTGGCCTGGGTGACCTCGAGGCCGCGGTCCCGCAGCCGCGCGACGAGCTCGTCCTGGCTCGCGACCGGGGCGGACGCGACGATGTCGAGGATCTCTTGCTGCCGGAGTCGCTTCGCGTCGAGCGACCGTGCATGACCCCCCACTGCCGTCACCACCCTCAGGATCCCGCCGCCGCGCCGGCGGTCCCGCGCACGATCCGGGTCCCGAAGCCGGGATCGTCGATCGCGCGCGACAGCGCGTCGGGCGCCGAGCCGTCCGCGATGATCGCCTCGGAGCCGGGCGTTGTGAGCGCGGCGAGCGCGGCCCGGACCTTGGGGATCATCCCGCCCGAGATGACCCCGTCCGCGATGAGCGCGTCGGCCTCCTCGGACGAGAGCGAGCCCACCCGGATCCCGTCGGGCCCCCGGACCCCGTCGACGTCGGTGAGGAAGACGGCCTGGCGCGACCCCAGCCCGGCGGCGATCCCGGCCGTCGCGGCGTCGGCGTTGACGTTGCAGACGATCCCGTCCTCGTCGCGCGCGAGCGGGGCGACGACGGGGACCTGGCCGGCGACGAGCAGCGAGTCGAGGAGGTCGCGGCGGAGGTCGACGACGCGCGCCACGAGGCCCAGGCCCGGGATCCGCTCGCCGACGAGCATGCCGCCGTCGACGCCGGACAGGCCGACCGCGTCGACGCCGAGATCCTGGAGGCCGGCGACGAGCTCACTGTTCACGACACCCCGGAGGACGGCGGCCGCCACCTCGATCGAGGCCGCGTCCGTGACGCGGAGCCCGCCCTCGAAGCGGGTCGGGACGCCGAGGCGGTCGAGCCACTCGGTGATCCGCCTGCCACCTCCATGCACGAGGACGACCGGACGATGACGGGCGACGTGCGCGACCTCGCCGAGCACCTGGCGCTGCTCGGCGATCGTCGTCCCGCCGAGCTTCACCACGAGGATGTCACTCATCGGTCGACCTCCGGTCCCGGCGGGCGGCTCATGTCGAGTACGCGCTGTTCTCGATGACGTAGGCCTCGCTGAGGTCGCACCCGAACGCCTCACCGCGGCCGGTCCCGAGGCCCAGGTCCACCCGCACGAGGACCTCGGGCGCGTCCATCGCCGCCGACACGGCGGCCGCGTCGAACGCGAGCGGGATCCCGGCGAAGACGTCGGCGCCGGCGATCGCGATGCGTGTCCGGTCGGGGACGACGCGCGCCGGTGCCCCGGCCCGCTCCCGCGCTTCGGCGGCCTCCATCCCGGCCGCCTCGAGGATCGCAAGGTCGGCGAGCCGCGCGTTCCCCGCGGCGGACGCGATGCGGCCCCAGTTGGGATCACGGCCGTGGATGGCGGCCTTCACGAGGCTGCTCGAGACGATCGCACGGGCCACCGCCCTGGCGTCCGCGTCGTCCACGGCGCCCGAGACCTGGCACGACAGGAGCGTCGTCGCACCCTCCCCGTCGGCGGCCTGCTGCCGCGCGAGGTCGCGGGCGACCGCCTCGACGGCGGCCTCGAGCGTCCGCTCCTCGGGCGACCCGGGGTCCGGGTGTGTGCTCCCGGACGCACCGGATGCGAGGAGGAAGACGGTGTCGTTCGTGCTGGTGTCGCCGTCGACGCTCAGCTGGTCCCACGTCCGCGCCGTCACGCGCCGGAGGATCGCCCGGAGGACCGCCGGCTCGGCCGCGGCGTCGGTGAGGAGGATCGCGAGCATCGTCGCCATGCGCGGGTGGATCATCCCGACACCCTTCGCGATCCCCGCGATCGTGACCGGCACGCGTCGTCCGTCGGGCGCGGGCATCTCCAGGCGGGCCGTCGCCATCTTGCGGCGCGAGTCGGTGGTCATGAGGGCGGCGGCGGCCGCAGCGAGCCCGTCCGCGTCCGCGCGGAGGTCCCGGGCGAGGATCGCGACCCCGGCGGTCACGACGGCGACCGGGAGCCGGGTCCCGATGAGCCCGGTCGAGAGGTCGAGCACCTGGGCCGGGGCGCAGCCGACGGCATCGGCGACAGAGGCGCAGATCGCGGCCGCGTCGTCGTCGCCGAGCGCGCCGGTCGCCGCGTTGGCGGAGCCGGACGTGGCGACGACCGCCGACGCGAATCCGTAGCCGCCCTCGCCGGATGGCATCGTCGCGGCGAGGTGCGCCCGCGAGATGCGCAC
>JBAWVU010000153.1:0-6523 GCA_037147135.1 Chloroflexota bacterium | reverse complement strand
GCCGCAGCCGACGCGAGCGCCGCGCCGATGGTGGCGAGCTCTTCGGGCGGCCAGTACGGGTGCGGCGGGCCGACGCCGAGGAGCTCCTCGGCGGCGAAGCCGGTCATCGCGCACAGGGCGGGGTTGACGACGACGTGGACGCCGGAAGGGTTCAGGACGGAGAAGCCGTCGGGCATGGCGGCGATGATCGCCGCGGAGCGCTCCGTGGCGGCGTGGAGCTCATCCTCTTCGTGCTTCCGGTCGACGAGGTTCCGCATCCATGCGCCGAGGTCGCGCGCGGGCCGGTCGACCCCCGAGAACTCGGCGGGCGGGAGGTAGTACGGGTTCTCGACGATCTCGGTGCCGAAGGCGACGTGCGGGTGGGTGCGGAGCACGTCGAGGAGCACGCCAGGGTCGAAGCGCCGGCGGTCGTACTGGCAGAGGGCGAGGGCGCGGCTCCCCGGGAAGAAGTCGTTGAGCCGGGACTCGTACTCGATGAGCCGGTCGGAGCCGGGCAGCCCGCGGAGGGCCCACGTCATCTCGCCGGTGATGCGAAGCGCGGGGTAGCCCTCTGCGACCGCCTGCTCCGTCGTCTCGCGCAGCGTCTCGAGCATCGCCGTCGGATCGAAGGCCCCGTCGCGGACGTACGTGTCATCGCGGGTGAGGATCGCGAGCTGTCCGCGCGCGAGGCACGCCTCGACGTCCACGCCGTCGTCGCGCAGGTCGCGCAGCACGGCCTCCGCCGTGCGGGCGTCCACGATGTAGAGGATCTTCTCGCCGCGCTCCAGGCCGAGGCGCAGGTATGGGACGACCGCCGCCTTCCGCTCGGCGTCGGTCTCGTAGATGCAGCAGAGGTGGTCGCCTCGCGCGACGTCGGTGGTGGCGCGCGGCCTCCGACGGCCACTCGCGCCCGGCAGCGGTCCTCCGTCGGCAGGTGTGAGACCACCGCCCGCAGGCGGCGCCCCGAGCTCGTCTTCCATGGCCACTGGCGCCCTCGTGCGGCATTTCCAGCATACCGCTCGACGCCATCCTCCAGATGCCGCGGTGCGGATGACGTGACTGCGTTGAGAACGTGACGTGCCTCTGCGGCGTCCGACGTGCGACCATCCACCGGTGCCATCCTTCGATCTCGTCGTGTCCAGCAGCGTTCTCGTCTACGGCGCGGCGACGGGCGTCCGGCCGGGCCGGCTCCTGTGGCGATCGTGACGGCGGGCGAACGGGGACGACGCGGGCCGGCTCCCGACGAGGAGCCGATGAGGCTCGACCTCCCCGGCGGACCGATCGACGCGATCCTCCGCCGCAGCCCGCGGGCACGGAGGCTCCGCCTCACCGTCGACATGCGTCGCGGGCTCATCGTCACGATCCCGGTGGGACGGCACGCGGACCCGCGCGTCCTCGCGGCTGTCGCGCCGTTCGCGCGTGACCGCGAGCGCTGGATCCGTCGCCACCTCGCGGCGGTGGACGTGGCCCGGGAAGCCGCGGCCACCCGCGGCCGCGTCGGCGACGGCGCGTCCATCTCGTACCTGGGTGAGCCGCACCGGGTCCGACTCGTCCCCGTCGTGGCACGTGCACGGCGCTCGTCGGTCGCACGCGTCGGTGGGGACGCGGGCGACGAGCTCCACGTCGGCCTCGTGCCCCGGGACGCAGATCGGCTGCCGGACGTCCTCGAGGGATGGTTCCGTGCCCGCGCGCGGGTCGCGATCGACCGGGCGATCGCCCGCCATGCCGTCGCGCTCGGCGTCGCGCCGACCGCGGTCACGGTCCGCGATCAGCGCAGCCGGTGGGGGAGCGCGAGCAGGACCGGCAGGCTGTCGTTCTCGTGGCGCCTCGTCCTCGCCCGGCCGGAGGCGCTCGAGACGGTCGTCGTCCACGAGCTCGCACATCTCCGCGCCTTCGGGCACGGCCCCGGCTTCTGGGAGCTCGTCGCGACCCGTGCCCCCGAACACGTCCGCTGGCGGCGCTGGCTCCGTCAGCACGCGGCCGAGCTCCACGCGGCGCTCCTGTAGCCGCCGAGTCGGTCACGCCCCGCCCTCCGGAATCTCGAGGCGGACCACGGTCGCGCCACGGCCGTCGGGCGCCGCCCCCTGGCCGGCCCGACCCTCGGCTCGCCGCCGCCCGATATCAGGCGCCGCCGTAGCCGCGGACCCGCTTCCGGTTGCCATAACCGCTGCCGCCGTACGTCGCGACGTCGAGGACGACGCCGAGCCCGACGAGGAGCCAGTCGAGGCCGTCGATGCCGCCCGGTGCGACCGCCACGTACATGAGCGTCGTCCACGGGAGGATGAGGAACCCGAGGATCGGCCAGATGAACGAGCCGAAGGCCAGGTTCCACCGGACCGGGTCCATGAGCCACCAGATGAAGCATCCGGCGCGAGGGCCGAAGACGACGAGCGCGGAGAACAGGCAGCACATGGGCGCGACTCCCCTGTCGTGGTCGGGTAGGCAGCCGACCCGGTCGATGGTGCCACAGCCGCGTGCCGTCGCGCCGCGCGGCCCCGCCCGAGGCCGTCCGGAACCGGGCTGGCGGCGGTCGCCGCGACGGCGGTCGGAATCGCGAACCCCGCCGGCGATGCCGACGGGGCGGGTGGTGGAGATGAGGGGACTCGAACCCCTGACCCCCGCGATGCGAACGCGGTGCTCTTCCGACTGAGCTACATCCCCACGCGAGGCGCGGATTCTAGCACAGGAGCGGTGCCGCTCCCGCCGGGACGCGCTCCCGCCCGAGCCCCCACGATAGGCGCATGGGCGATCCGACCGGCCTCCTGCTCGGACTCTTCGCCGCCGGCATGTGGGGGACGCTGGACATCCTCGTCGCGTTCGCCGGCCGGCGGGTCGGCGGCGTCGCCTCCGCGGCCGGGGTCGTCGGGACATCGTGCCTGCTCATCGTCGGCTACGGCATCGCCACCGGCGTCGGCCCGCCCGCCGATCTCCGGGTCTTCGCGCTCGCGGTCGCCGCCGGGGCCATATCGAGCGTCGGGTTCGCGTCCTTCTACACCGCGCTGCGCCTTGGTCCGGTCTCCATCGTGAGCCCCACCGCGGCCGTCTATGGCGGGCTCGCGTCGCTCCTCGCCGTCGTCGTGCTCGGCGAGCATCCCGCCCCGGTCCAGGCGCTCGGAGCGGTCGCGGCCACCTTCGGGATCGCGCTCGCGGGGATCTCGATCGGGCGCGGTGCCGGGAGGCCGCGCTTCTCCGGACCGGGCGTCCCGTTCGCGCTCGTCTCGCTCGTGGCGTGGTCCGTGAGCATCGTCGTCCTCGCCGTGCCCATCCGCGAGGTCGGCTGGCTGTCGGCGTCGATGGCGGCCCGGCCGGCGAACGCGCTCATCCTCCTCGGGGTCCTGTGGGCCGTCCGTCGCCGGGGTGCCGGTGTGGGCGACGTCCCTCCCCTCACCCCTGAGCCGCAGGTCCCGATCGACGTGGACGGGGAGTGGGGAGGCCCGGCGGGGCCGGCAGGGGCGGCGGGCGGTGCGGCGATCCCACGCCGGCGCGGTCGCATCGCCGCGACCCTCGGCGCCCATCCGTACGCGATCCTCGTCGCCGGCGGGTTCCTCGAGACCGGCGGCTTCATCGCCTTCGGGTATGGGCTGGAGGTCGCGGCCACGTGGCTCGTCTCGCTCGCGAGCTCGCTCGGGCCGCTCGTCACGGTCTCGGCGGGCGTGATCCTCTTCGGCGAGCGTCCCCGCCCGGTCCAGTGGCTCGGGATCGGGCTCGTGCTCGCAGGGGTCGGGCTCGTCGCGGTCGGCGGCTGACGCGGCCCCTGTCCGGGCGATCGGGGCGCCATCCTGTTCCCGGGCGGCGCCGGGCGCGGGACGCGGCAGTGCTACGCTCCGGCTCGCGATGACACAGACGTTCCCCCAGCCCCGTTTCGACCTCGACGGCCGCGTCGCGCTCGTCACCGGCGCGAGTCGCGGGATCGGCCACGACCTCGCGCTTGCCCTCGCCGGCGCCGGCGCCCGCGTCATGGCGGCGGCCCGGTCCCCGGGCGAGCTCGCCGCGCTCACCGACGCGATCCGGACGGCGGGCGGTGAGGCGGACGTCGTCGCGCTCGACCTCACGGAGGCCGCGTCGATCGAATCTGCGATCGCGGCGGTCGTCGACCGCTTCGGCCGGATCGACGTCATCGTGAACAACGCCGGCCTCGGGACCAACCACGACGCGCTCGACGCCACCGAGGCCGAGTGGGACCAGCTCTTCGCCGTGAACGTCCGCGGGCTCTTCTTCGCCTGTCAGGCCGCAGGCCGTCGGATGGTCCCGCAGGGATACGGCCGGATCGTGAACATGGCGTCGCAGGCCGGGCTCGTCGGGATCCGCCGCCACGCCGCGTACAGCGCGAGCAAGGGCGCCGTCATCGCGCTCACCAGGGTCCTCGCGCTCGAGTGGGCGCCGCATGGCGTGACGGTGAACGCGGTCGCCCCGACCTGGACGTACACCCCGGGCACGGCGGAGCGGCTCGACGACCCGGCGTTCCTCGCGACGGTGCTCGACCGGATCCCGGTCGGGCGCGTGGCGACGACGACGGACGTGGCCGCTGCGGTCGTCTACCTCGCATCGGACGCCGCGGGCATGGTGACGGGCACTACCCTCGTCGTCGACGGCGGCTGGATCGCCCAGTAGACGGCGGCCGGACCGCCGGACGGGTCGTCGGGCCCGGAGCGCCCTGGGCCAGGAGTGCGTCAGGCCGGCGCTCGGTCGACCGGCGCGAAGCCCAGGATGTCGCGGGCGACGTCGAGGCTCCAGAACCGGCGGGTGTTGTCGCTCACGCCGTACGCGATGACGAACCGCACGTCGGCCTCGAGCGCGCACCGCACGAGCTCCGCGCAGTCGCGGTGCGAGAGCCACGTCGCGCGGATCCGCGCCCGGCGGTCCGCGTCGGTGAGCCACGGCATCCAGCCGGCACCCGCGAGCGGCGATGGACCGGCCGGATCATCGTCCGGCAGGACGCTCCCGATCCGGAGGCAGACGACGCGCATCCCGAACCGGTCGGCGTACATCCGCCCGAGCGCTTCCCCGAACGCCTTCGAGGCCCCGTAGTCGGAATCGGGGCGGACCTCCGCCCGCTCGTCGAGGACCCGGTCGGCGTCGAGGTCGTAGATCGCCGGCGCGCCATCGACCTCGGCCATCCCGACGACATGGTTCGAAGACGCGAAGACGACGCGTCCCACGCCCGCCTCGCGCGCGGCCTCGAACACGTTCCGCGTCCCGACGATGTTGCTGTGGAGGACCTCCCCCCACGGCGACGACACGTGCGGCGTGGCGGCGAGGTGGACGACGGCGTCGATCCCCTCGAACGCAGGCCGGATCGCCTCGATGTCGGCGATGTCCGCGACGTGACTCGCGAACGCTGCGGGCGCTCGCGTGAGCGACCGGAGGTCGAACCGGTCCGCGAGGTGCGCCCGGACCACGGACCCGATGAGCCCCTCGGCGCCAGTGACGAGGACGCGGGAACCCGCGCCGGGGGTCGAGGGCAAGGTGGTCATCGCGCCCATCGTAGGGCCTCCGGCGGGTCGTTCAGGCCTTGACAAGTAGAACAGATGTTCTATCGTTAGGCGTCCGATGACAGCCTCTCCGGATCGCCTCGCCAACCTCGCGGACATGCGTTCCCGTTGGGGCTCCGCGGCCCCGCGACCGGCCACGGAGGTGTTCGGCGCGCTCGCCATCGAGCCGCTCCCGGACGTCCGTGACCCGGTCCCGGTGCCGGGTGCTCACCCGCTCATCGGCCCGGCGCGCCCGGTCCTCTGCGGACGGGCCGGACACACGGCGAGAGCGCGCTCCTCGCCGCCGGCTGGGTCGCCCGCCCGGACGCGTTCCGGCTCCACGCCGCCGTCCTCCGGCCCGCGCCGCTGCGCAAGGGGCCGCAGAAGCTGGCGGACGCCGTCGCCGCCCTCTTCGAGCAGCCGCTCGTCGACGTGCTCGACCTCTCGCTCGCCACACGGCTCAGGCGCGGCGTGGCCTGGCTGTCGCCGCTCGAGCCGGACGACGTCCCGCTCGCGGCGCCGTGACGATCCGCCGGCAGCTCCTCCTCGCAGCCTTCGCGCTCGTCCTCCTCTTCACGCTCGGCCTCGTCCTCATCGTCGACCGGTTCGTGGTCGACGCCCTCGCGGGCTCCGTCCTCGATCAGACCGGGCGGAGCCTGGACCGGCTGGCCGGGGCGAACGCCGAGACGGCGAGGGTCGAGCTGACCCGTTACGGCGAGGAGCTGGTCGCCGCCCACGCGCGCGCCGTGGCAGGCGAGGTGGCCCTCGCGCTGGCCGGGCGCAGGGACCTCGGCGACTACGGGCGGCTCCGCGCGGACGAGGCCCTCCGGCGCGTGGCGGTCCAGGACGTCTCTGCAGGGGGCCGGGTCGTCGGCTACACGTGCCTGCTCGACCTCTCGGGGGGGTCGGTCATCCACCCGCAGAGGGAGCTCGTGGAGAAGCTGGGCTACCGCGTCTACAGGGAGAGCTACCCCTCCCTCTGGCACCTGGTCGAGCGGTCCTTCACCGAGCCGCGCGTCGCCGGCTACTACCGCTTCCTCGACAGGCAGACGACCGGGGCGCGCGACAAGTAC
>JBAWVU010000152.1:0-6536 GCA_037147135.1 Chloroflexota bacterium | reverse complement strand
AGCGCCGACTCCACCCGGGGCTCTCCCTGGTCTTCGACGAGCCGTCGCGGACGACGACGGCCGGTTCGCGATGGGTTCCGCTCCTCCTGCCGACCGCCCTGCTCGGCGGCGAGCCTGCTCTCCTCATCCGCGACGCCGACGCCGACTCGATCGCCGCCGCCGTGGACGGGGCACGCACAGCCGCGGAGATGGCTGCCGAGCTGGCGATCAGCCTCGAGCCCCTCGAGCTCGGGCCGTCGGGGCGGGACCTCGCCGTGCGGATCGTCGACGAGGCAGCGGCGACGCTTGCCGACATCGGCGCGCGCGGCTGGGACGCGGTGGTCGGCACGGCGGTCGGGGCGGACGAACGCGCCGCCCGCCTCGCGACGGGGACGATGGCGCCTCGCGCGGACGGGCCGGACGTCGCGGCCGGGTTCGCCGACGCGCATGGCGGGGCCGCACTCCGGCCCTGACAGGGGCCCCGGCGCGCACCGCGGCTCACCCGGCGGGCGCGTGGCCGCGTCACTCGCCGGCGATGAGCCTCCACGCTCGGAGGAGCTCAGATACCCCCCAAGCCTGGTGGGTGCAGCCCTTGGGATCGTGGGGCGGGTCGCCCTCGAGGATCTCGGAGATGGACCCGAGGCCCGCGTCGGCGAGATCGTCGCGGAACGGCTCGAGGAGCGCGAGGGCTGTGTCGCGGTCGCCGGTCGCGCGCCACGTCGCCTCGGCATGCGCGCCCACGAGCCACGTCCAGGCGGTCCCCTCGTGGTATGCGGCGTCGCGCGTCACCCGGTCGCCGCGGTACCTGCCGCGGTAGCCTGGGTCCTCCGGCGCGAGCGACCGGAGACCATGGCGGGTCCGCAGCGATCGATCGACCGACCGGAGGACGCCCCGGGCGATCTCGCCGTCGACGAGCGGATGGGGGAGCGAGACCGCGAACAGCTGGTTGGGGCGCAGTCGGTCCTCGTCGCCGTCGGGCCCATCCACCACGTCGAGGAGGTGGTCGACCCCGGGCCGCACGAACCGCCGGCGGAACGAGGCCCGGACACGATCGGCCATCGCCCCGTATCGGTCCGCCGCCGTCGCGTCGCCGCGTGCGCTCGTCGCCTCCGCCAGCGTGCGCAGCGCCTCGTGCCAGAGCGCCTGGATCTCGACCGGCTTTCCCATCCGGGGCGTCACGACCCAGTCTCCGGCCTTGGCGTCCATCCACGTGAGCTGGTAGCCGGCCTCTCCGGACCTGAGCAGGCCGTCGGCCGGGTCCATCTCGATGCCGAAGCGCGTCCCCCCGGCGTGTCGGTCCACGATCCCGCGGAGCGTCGGCAGCAGGTCGTCCACGAGAGCGTGATCCCCGGTCGCGCCCTCGTACGCCGCGACCGCGTGGACGTACCAGAGCGACCCGTCGACCGTGTGGTAGCCGGGGATGAGGCCGGCCCGGTCCGGGAAGTCGTTCGGGATGAGCCCGTCGCGCACGTATCGGGCGAAGCCGCGGAGGATCCGGGCTGCCTCGTCCGGACGGCCGGTGGCGAGGCAGAGCCCGGGCAGCGCGATCATCGTGTCGCGTCCCCAGTCGGCGAACCACGGGTAGCCCGCGATGACGGTCCGGTCGTCGGCGGCTGCGCCATCCGCCGCGATCGCGGCGCTCGCCGTCGCGTCCGCCGCCGGGCCGCGCGTCGCCGCCGACACGATCGCGGGGCTCGCCGTCGCGTCCGCCGCGGGCCGCCGCTCCACGATGAACTGGTCGGCCGCGAGGACGAGATGCCGGACGAACGCGTCGGCCCCGTCCGCTCCGGCGCGCCCGATGAGGTCCGCCTGCCGACCACGCGCGGCCGCGAGCGCGCTCTCCGGCGCCTCGATCCTCTCCGGGTCCTCGGCGCTCAGCACGAGGTCGAACGAGCCGCCCGATCTGAGCGTAGCTCCGAACGCCGCGGCCGCGTACAGGTCGCCGACATCGGCGAGGCCGCGCTCGCTTTCCGCGCGGTGGCGCAGGCCGCGGACCCACCGTCCTGCCGCGACCTCGCCCGGGCGCCATGGCCTGCCCCGATCACCCGCCGCGGCCCGCGCGTCGATCGTCGCGGGCGGCCCACCGGCGACGGATCCGGCCAGGAGGATCGGCGTCGCGCTCTCGGCCATCCGCACGGCGAGCCCGCGACCGAGCGACGCGGCGAGACCCGTGAGCGGCTCCCGCGTCGGCCGCCGCATATCGACCGTGATCGGCTCGTGATGGTCCCGCTCGGTCACGAGCGGCTCGGCCCGCAGGGCCACCGGCCCCGGCGCGGACGCGACCGTCCAGCGGACGTACGTCGTGTTCCGGCCGTACGCCATCCAGACCCGTCGCTCGATGGTCGCGCCGCCGACGGCGAAACGCCAGACCGGGAGCATCCCGTCCAGCCAGAACGACACGACGTGGCGGAAGCCGCCGAGGACGATCTCTCCGGTGGAGAGCTCGAGCGTCGAGAGGTCGAACGAGGCGCCGTCCACGATCGCCGTCTCGATGAGCCCGCCGACGAGCACCGTCCGGCCGACCGGCGGCTCCAGCGCGGCGACGAGGTACCCATGGTACGCGCGGGTCGGGGGCCCCGCGAGCGTCCCGTACGCGTAGCCGCCGAGGCCGTTCGCGACCAGCCATTCGCGCCGCATCCCCGCATCGACGTCGCCGCAGACGTCGCGGCCGAAGCGGACGAGGGACGGGACGGACCCGCCGCCCGTGCCCGCGCGACCCGGCGTGCCGCTCACCCGGCCGACCCGCCGCCGCATCCCCCTCGGTCGGTCGTCACGTGGTGCCTCGTCGTCGTCGATCCACCGTCGGTCAGCGGGCGAGCTCGTGGAGCGCCTCGATGAGCCGGTCAACCTCCTCGGGCGTGTTGTAGTGGACGAGCCCGACGCGCACCGCCCCGCCGCTCTCCGCGATGCCGAGCCGCTCCATGAGCCCGGTCGCGTAGTAGTCGCCGTCCCAGGCGAAGATGCCGCGTCGGCCGAGCGCTGCCGCCGTGTGCGCCGGTGGAGTGGGGCCGAGGCGGAACGCGACGGTCGGGCAGCGTTCGGCCCAGCGCGCTCGATCGCGGATCCCCCAGATCCGCATGCCCGGCACCGCCTCGAGGCCGTCGCTGAGCCGGCCGAACAGCTCCATCTCGGTCGCCCGGATGGCCGCGAGCCCGGCCTTGAGCGCGAGGCGTCGCCCGGAGTAGCGAGAGAGCGCGTCGGCGAACGGTGCCCCGAATCGCTCGCCGATCTCGGCGAGGTACTCGACGGCCGCGAGCGTCCCGGCGATCCCCTCGTGATCCTGCGTGCCGGTCTCCCAGCGGTCCTCGGCCGGGCGGACCTTGTAGGCGGGGAGCCGGTCGAGCGCGTCCCGCTTCCCGTAGAGGATCCCCACGTGCGGGCCGAAGAACTTGTAGGCGGAAGCCAACAGGTAGTCGCAGTCGAGCTCCCGCACATCGATCGGGCCGTGGGGCGCGAAGTGGACAGCGTCGACGGAGACGCTGGCCCCGATGGCGTGCGCCCGGTCGACGATCTCGCGGACGGGGTTGATCGTGCCGACCGCGTTCGACGCGAGGCCGACGGCGACGTGTTTCGTCCGCGACGATAGGGCAGCCTCCAGTGATCCGATGTCGAGCGTGCAGTCTTCCTCCCGGATCTCGACCGTCCGGACGACGACGTCGCGCTCGCCCGCGAGCGCATGCCACGGACCCACGTTCGCCTCGTGGTCGAGCCGCGTCACGACGACCTCGTCGCCGGGGCCGAGCGTCGCGCCGATGGACCGGCTCAGGGCGAAGTTGAGGGTCGTCATGTTCGCGCCGAACTTCACCTCGCGCGCGTCCGCGTTGAACAGGTCCGCGACCGCCTCGTGGGCGCGGGCGAGCATCGCGTCGCTGCGTTCGCTCGTGAGGAAGCGGCCCCCGTGGTTCGCGTTCATCGTCCGGTAGTAGTGGGTCATCGCGTCGATGACACGCCCGGGGACCTGCGTCCCTCCGGGGCCGTCGAGGTAGACGACGGGCCTCCCGTCCTGCGTGACCGAGAGGGCGGGGAACTGGTGGCGGATGGCGGGAACGTCGATGGGGGGCATGCGTGCGATGGTACGGCGCGGCGGGCCGCGCGTCCGGTATCGTCCGTGCAGTCCGGCCGCTGCCGCCCCACCCAGCAAGGGGAAGCCATGCGCTATCGACGGATGCCGATCGAGGTCGAATCCCCCGAGGAGTTCGGGTACGACCGGATCCGCTGCAACCTCGCCGAGAGCTCGGTGAACGACGCCAGCCTCGCGCAGCTCGGCACCGACCTCGGCGACCTCGTGCTCAGGTACGGCGATCACCGCGGCATAGGGGAGCTCCGTGCCGACATCGCGACTGACGGCGAGGCTCTCACCGCCGCCGACGTGCTCGTGACTGCCGGTGCCGCCGCGGCGCTGTTCATCGTCGCGACGACGCTCCTCCAGGCCGGCGACCACCTCGTCGTCGTCCGGCCGAACTACGCGACGAACATCGAGACGCCGCGGGCCATCGGCGCCGACATCAGCTTCCTCGACCTGGCGTTCGAGGACGGCTGGCGGATCGACCCGGAGCGGATCGCCGCGCTCGTCACCGATCGGACGCGGCTCGTGAGCATCACCGTGCCGCACAACCCTACCGGCCGCGGGATGGCCGAGGAGGCGCTCCGCGCCATCGTCGCCGACTGCGAGACGCGCGGGACGCGGCTCCTCGTCGACGAGACATACCGCGAGATGACGTTCGGCGGCCCGCTGCCGGTCGCCGCGACGCTCTCCGATCGGGTGCTGAGCGTCTCCAGCCTCTCGAAGACATACGGGCTTCCCGGGATCCGGATCGGGTGGCTCGCATGCCGCGACCGCGAGCTCATGGAGCAGCTCCTGGCGGCGAAGGAGCAGATCGGTATCACCGGGTCGATCGTCGACGAGACGATCGCGCTCCGGGCCCGGCGCGCCCGCGGCGTCTGGCTTCCGGAGATCATGGTCCGGATCCGCGAGGGCCTGGACATGGTCCGGGACTGGGTCGCGGACGACGAGCTCATCGAGTGGGTGGAGCCCGACGGCGGCGTGGTCTGCTTCCCGCGGATCGTCGCCGACGCCCACGTCGACGTCGAGCGGTTCCACCGGACCCTCGTCGAGGACCGTGCGACGGTCGTCGGGCCGGGACACTGGTTCGACCAGCCGGACTCGTACATGCGGATCGGCTACGGCTGGCCGGCCCTCGACCGGCTGCGGGAGGGCCTCGCGAACGTCAGCGTGTCGCTGCGCGTCGCGCGCGGCTGAGAGTGCGTACCGGCCCGACGCGTCGGTCGCGCCGGGCCGGTGGGATGCGGGCCCGGGACCGTCGCCCGCGGGCCGTGCTCGACGGGGTCGTCAGGCCCCCGGGCCTTCGTCGCGGACCCTCGCGACCGACTCCATCGCCTCGCGCAGCTGGGTGATCCAGGCCGCCTCGTTCCTGCCGACGAGGCGGACGCACCACGCGAGCGCCTCGCTCCGGCTCCGAGCCACGCCGGCATCGACGAGCGTGTCGAGGACGAGCCGGTCGTCCTGGCGGAGCCGGGTCATGACCGGGACCGCGAGGTTCGTGAAGATCCGGCGGACGCCGCCGATCTCGACGCCCCACGCGACCTTGCGCCCGAAGCGCTGCTCGATGTCGTCGGCGATCGCCATCCGCCGTTCGCGGGTCTCCTCGCGCCAGCGCGAGATGCGCGCCTCGCGTGCGGTCTCGCGTGCGGCGTCGGTCGCGTCGGCGCCGAGCTCCACGTCGGGCAGGCTGCCGACGACGACGGCCTCCTCGCGGTCGACCGTCACGACCGGCGGGGCCGTGAACCATTCATCCGGGAGCCCGCCGGCCAACCAGGCGGAGAGGCGCTCTCGGTCCTGCTCTGTCATGCGCATCGTGTCGTGTCCTCGCGTTTCAAGTGGGATTCTGTTGATACGCGGATTACACACTTACACAGCAAGCCTGTCAAGTCTCTGTCCCGGCTGACCCCCCGCCTCCGTCGCGGCGTTCGTCGGATCGCCGGTCACGGTTTCGAACGATGGGGTCGTCGCCGACGCCGACGCCGAGGCCCGGCTCGGCCATGGCATCGCCGGTAGGATTGCATGCGTGCCGACCGACGCCATCTTCCGCTCCGCTCGCGAACGCCCCTGGCGCGGGCGCGCGACCACCTCCGCACCGGCGACGCTGCGGCTCGCGCGGATCGCTCTCACCGGGGGCGTGGTCGCCGCGCTCTGCGTGTGGCTGGGCGCGATCGCGCTCGCGGAGCCGTTCGAGTGGGGAGCGCTCGGCACCGGGCACGACGCGCGTCCCTACTGGGCCGCGGCGATCTCCTACCCGTACGCGAACGCCGGGGTCGGCGCATACGGGGCCTACCTCTACTCGCCCGCGTTCCTCCAGGTCCTCGCGGTCATCCGGGCCCTCCCCTGGACCGCGTTCCTCGCGTGCTGGGAGGCGATCCTCCTCGTCGCGACGGCCGCGCTCGCGGGGTGGCGTCGGCGCAAAAAAATCTCCAGTCGAAATAAAGGTCCTTCTTTTTCCTCTGTTTTCTTCATTTCTCGACAATACGAAGCTTTATCC
>JBAWVU010000151.1:0-6540 GCA_037147135.1 Chloroflexota bacterium | reverse complement strand
GGGAACACCAGCCCTGCGGTGCTCGCCGCAGCGGAGCGCGCGATGGACGCCGGGCTCCCGGTCATCCTCGCGTCGAGGGCGGTCGGCGGCGCGGTCACCCCGGCCTACGCGTTCCCCGGCGGGGGAGCGACGTGGCTTCGCGCCGGTGCGATCCTCGCGGGCCACATCACCGGTCCCAAGGCCCGCGTCGCCGTCTCGCTGGGCCTCGCTTCCGGGCTCGATCGGGCCGGCCTCGCGGCGCTCCTCGCCGACCCGGCATGACCATCGAGTCACCCGGGACCGCGCCGCGCCGCGCCATCGCCTTCGAGACCGCGTACGCGGACGGCGGCGTCCCGACCTGGGAGATCGGCCGACCACAGGGCGTCGTGATCCGCCTCGCCGACGCAGGGGCGTTCGGGCCGACCGGCAGCGCGGTCCTCGACGCCGGGTGCGGGACGGGCCATCACGCGGCCCTGCTCGCGGCCCGTGGCTACCGGGTGACGGGGATCGACATCGTCGCGGAGGCGATCCGCCGGGGGCGGGGGCGCGCGGTCGACGATGGGGTCATCGTCGACCTGCTCGTCGGTGACGCGCTGCGACTCGAGGATCTCGGGATCACCTTCGACGCGGCCCTCGACGTCGGACTCTTCCACGCCCTCTCCGACGCGGACGCCGAGCGCTACGTGCGGAGTCTCGCCGCGGTCGTCAGGCCGGGAGGCGCCGCGTTCGTCGTCTGCTGGAGCGACCGCAACCCGTTCGGGTACGGGCCCCGGCGCGTCTCCAGGCGGGTGCTGCGCCACACCTTCCGACGATCGACCGGCTGGCGGGTCACATCGATCGAGCCGGAGCTGCTCGAGACGCGGCTGCCCCAGGCACGCGTCGCCGCGTGGCTCGCTCGCCTCGAGCGGCTCGGCTGAGAGAGGGGTCGAGGCCGACGACCTGGCGGGGCGAGGGGAGACGACCGCGCAGTGAGGCGACCGCGGCGCGCGTCCTCCGTGCCCCAGTGGTATCCTCCCGATCGCATCGGGCGGTTAGCTCAGTTGGTTAGAGCGCATGCTTGACATGCATGAGGCCGGAGGTTCAAGTCCTCTACCGCCCACCATCAGGCAGATGCGTCGACGAGTGCGCGAATCGTTCCGGCGGCCGCGAAGGCGGGTGGGACCGCGGGGGGCACGCCTCTCGTCCTGTCGGGCGAGAGGCTTCGTGATTCTCTGGAGGCGCACGATGGCGGTACCGCAGGTCACAGGCAACGGCGGGGCAGGGGACGATGCGGTCGAGGAGCTGGTCCCGGCCGCACCGGACCGCGAATCGGCCGACGAGCTCCTCGATGCCGGAGCGCACAGCGAGCTCGATGCGATGCGCCACTCGACGGCGCACGTCATGGCGGAAGCCGTGCTCGACCTGTTTCCCGACGCGCGGCTCGGCATCGGGCCGGCGATCGACGACGGTTTCTACTACGACTTCGAGCTGCCGCGCCCGCTGACGCCCGACGACCTCGCGGCGATCGAAGAACGGATGCGGGAGAGCATCGCCGCCGACCACCCGTTCGTGCGCCGCGAAGTGCCCTTCGAGGACGCGCGAGCGCTCGTCGAGGGCCGGGGCCAGGCGTACAAGGTGGAGATCCTCGACGACCTGGCCGCCCGGGCACGTGCAGATGACGCGCCGCTGCCGGTCACGACCTTCTACGAGCACGGACCGTTCGTCGACCTCTGCAAGGGCCCGCATGTCGCGAGCACCGGCCGGATCGGCCCGTTCAAGCTGCTCGCTGTCGCGGGCGCGTACTGGCGCGGCGACCAGTCGCGCGCGATGCTCCAGCGCATCTACGGCACGGTCTGGGAGACGCGCGACGACCTCGACCAATACCTCTGGCGGCGCGAGGAGGCGAAGAAGCGCGACCATCGCCGCCTCGGCGTGCAGCTCGACCTCTTCAGCTTCCACGACGTGAGCCCCGGCTCCGCCTTCTGGCACCCCAAGGGCTGGCGGCTCTATCGGACCCTCGAGGCCGCGATCCGCGAGCTCCAGGAGCGCCGCGGCTACGACGAGATCAGCACGCCGATCCTCGTGCATCGCAAGCTCTGGGAGCAATCGGGCCACTGGGACCACTACAGCGACAACATGTTCAAGCTCGAGTCCGAGGGCCAGACCTTCAGCCTCAAGCCGATGAACTGCCCCGAAAGCACATACATCTACAAGAGCCGTGTCCGCTCCTACCGCGACCTCCCGCTGCGCCTCGCGGAGTACGGCAGGCTCCACCG
This sequence comes from Chloroflexota bacterium, assembly GCA_037147135.1. Taxonomy (GTDB): domain Bacteria; phylum Chloroflexota; class Limnocylindria; order Limnocylindrales; family CSP1-4; genus CAIYQJ01. Next base: position 4,306 of record JBAWVU010000151.1, on the reverse strand, counting down.
GAACGAGCGCTCGGGTGTGCTCTCCGGGCTCACGCGGGTCCGGCAGTTCGTCACCGACGACGCCCACATCTACGTCCGGCCGGACCAGATCGGGTCGGAGATCGAGGCGCTCCTCGGCGAGGTCATGGAGGCGTACGGCTGGTTCGACCTCCATCCGAGGTTCACGTTCGGCACGCGCCCGGACAAGGCTCTCGGCGACCCGGCCCTCTGGGACCGCGCGGAGGGGCTCATGCGCGAGGCGCTCGAGCGGTCGGGCGTCGAGTACCGCGTGAAGCCTGGGGACGGCGCGTTCTATGCGCCGAAGATCGACATCCAGATCGAGGACGCGCTCGGGCGCGAGTGGCAGACGGCGACCATCCAGGCCGACCTCGTCATGCTGCCAGAGCGGTTCGACCTCTGGTACATCGACGAGGAGGGGCGCCAGCAGCGCCCGGTGGCCATCCACCGGGCGATCTACGGGTCGCTCGAGCGCTTCATCGGCGTCATCACGGAGCACTTCGCGGGCGCGTTCCCGCTCTGGTGCGCACCGGTGCAGGCCGTCGTCATCCCCATCGCCGACCGCCACGTGGACGCCGCCGGCGACCTCGCCGCGCTCCTCCGGTCACGTGGCCTGCGGGTGGACGTCGACGCATCCGACAGCCGGATGCAGAACAAGATCCGCCTTGCCCAGGAGCAGAAGATCCCGTACATGCTCGTGCTCGGCGATCGCGAGATCGAGGCGCGAGCCGTCGCGGTTCGGGCGCGATCGGGCGAGCAGGAGCCCGGCGTCGGCTGGGACGAGCTCGCGGACCGCCTCGCGACAGAGGTCCGTGAACGGCGGGTCTGAGCGACGCGGCGCGTCCCGGGGCCCGTCGGCGCGAGGTCCTGAAGGGGCCGGCCGGCGCATGGTATAGTCCCGCGGGCGCCGAAGCCCGGGCATCTTCGTGCCCGTCGACGGCAGGGCGACCAACACAGCACGAGCGAAGGGGCCGACGATCAGCCGAGACCTGCGAATCAACCAGATGATCCGTGTCCCGCAGGTGCGGGTCGTGGACGAGGATGGCGCTCAGCTCGGGGTCCTGCCCACCGGCGAGGCGCTCCGACTGGCGCAGGAACGTGGCTACGACCTCGTCGAGGTCGCCCCCACTGCGTCACCGCCGGTCGTGAAGCTCCTGGATTTCGGTCAGTACAAGTACGAGCTCGCCAAGCGCGAGAAAGAGGCGAAGCGCCGGTCGCGCTCCGTCGAGTTCAAGGAGATCAGGCTCAAGCCGAAGATCGGGACCGGCGACTTCGATACGAAAGTCCACCGGGCGATCCAGTTCCTCGAGGAGGGCGATCGCATCAAGGTGACGGTCCAGTTCCGCGGACGCGAGCTCACGCATCCGGAGATCGGCCGGAACCTCCTCACGAAGTTCACCGACCGCGTGAAGGACCACGGGGTGCTGGAACGGGCACCCCTGCTCGAAGGACGAGCGATGCACATCGTCATCGCCTCGAGTCACAAGCCGAAGTCGCGCGACGCGAGCACCGTGCCGGCGGCGGAGGTCCCGGCCCCGGTGGCCCCGGCCGAGCAGCCGACGGCGGAGGCCCCGGCCGCGCAGCCAGCAACGAGGACGACAAAGACGAGCCCTGCGGCTCCGGCCGCGAGGCCTCGGACGACGAAGACGGCTCCGGCGGCCACGGCCGCGGTGGTCGACGAGACGAGCACGACGACGGCGGAGGCGACAGTCGCCACGTCGGCGTCGGAGATGCCGGCCAGCCCGGCGCCGACGGGAGAGTGAGGCAGGCCGTGCCCAAGATGAAGAGCCACAAGGCCGCGCAGAAGCGGATCGGCAAGACCGGGAGCGGCAAGCCGACCCGCGTGAAGGCATGGAGCGGCCACCACCTCCAGATCAAGAGCTCGCGCCGAACGCGGCGCTACGCGGGCAAGGAGCTCATCGGCTCCGCGCACCGGGAGCAGATCCGCCGCCTCCTCCCGTACCTGTAGGAGCGTCACCACCACATGGCACGCGTCAAGCGGGGCGTCACCGCCCACCAGCGACACAAGCGGCTCCTCGATGCGGCAGAGGGTCGCAAGGGAACCCGCTCCAAGCTCATTAAGCCCGCTCGCGAGGCGCTTCTCCACGCGATGGCGTACGCGACCCGCGACCGGAAGCAGCGCAAGCGCCAGCTCCGCGAGCTGTGGATCATCCGCATCAATGCCGGGGCACGGCTGCACGGCACGACGTACTCCAAGCTCATCGCCGGCCTCAAGCAGACGGACATCGTCATCGACCGGAAGATCCTCGCCGACCTCGCGGTCCGCGACGCGCCGACCTTCGCCAGGATCGTCGAGGCGGCGACGGGCGCCTGACGCCCACGGCCGTCCCCCCGACGGTCGAGGCAGCCCCGCGAGCCCTCGCCCGGTCGGCCGGCCGGCGGGGGCTCCCTTCTTCCCAGGGTGATGCGCGGCGAGCCGCGCGACCCTCCACAGGAGCGATCTGGTGGACCTCGCGACGATCACGGGACAGCTCGAGCGGCTCAGGGCCGACGCGCTGGCGGCGGTCGCGACGGCGGCGGATCCTGCCTCCCTCGAGCGGGTCCACGTCGAGCTCCTCGGCCGGAAGGGCGCCCTCACGGAGATCCTCAGGGGGATCGGCGGGCTCCGCGCCGACGATCGACCGCGCGTGGGCGCCGTCGCCAACGACGTCCGGGTGGCGGTCGAGGCCGCGGCGGCGGAGCGCGGGACCGCCCTGCGGGCCGAGGCACTCGGGGCTCGCCTCGCGGCCGAGGCCGTCGACGTCACGACGCCGGGCCGACGGATCGCGCGCGGGACGTTCCACCCGATCCTCGAGACGATCGACGCCATCGAGGAGGTCTTCGGTCGCTTCGGCTTCGTCGCGTACGAGGGGCCGGAGGTCGAGGACGACGTCACGAACTTCCAGATGCTCAACATGCCGCCGGACCATCCCGCACGGGACCTCTGGGACACGCTCTACGTCGACGTCGAGGATCGCCTGCTCCGGACGCACACGTCACCGGGCCAGATCAGGGTCATGCGCGAGACGCGGCCGCCGATCCGGGCGCTCCTGCCCGGACGGTGCTTCCGGTACGAGGCGGTCGACGCGAGCCACGCGTTCGAGTTCTTCCAGGTCGAAGGCCTCATGGTCGACGAGGGGACGAGCCTCGCGGACCTCCGGGGCCTGCTCGACGAGTTCGCGCATGCGCTGTTCGGCGCGGGGCGCGCCACGCGCTTCCGGCCCGGGTACTACCCGTTCACCGAGCCGTCGGTCGCGTTCGACGTCCGCTGCGTCGTCTGCGATGGCGCGGGGTGCCCCGCCTGCGGGCGCTCGGGCTGGATGACGATCCTCGGGGCCGGCATCGTCCACCCGGTCGTGCTCCGCTACGGCGACATCGACCCGGAGCGATACCAGGGGTTCGCGTTCGGGATGGGCGTCGAGCGCATCGCGATGCTGCGCCACGGCGTGACCGACCTCCGGCTGTTCATGGAGAACGACCTTCGTTTCCTGGAGCAGTTCCGATGAGAGTCCCGCTGTCCTGGCTGCGCGACTACGTCGACGTCGATCTCGATCCGGAGGCACTCGCGGAGCGGCTCACCCTCCTCGGGATGGAGGTGAAGTCGATCGAGCGCTGGGGTGCGGCGTGGCGATCGGTCGTCGTCGGCGAGCTGCTCACCGTCGACCGTCATCCCCGCGCCGACAGGCTCTCGCTCACCACCGTCACCGTCGGTCCGGGCGAGCCGCTCCACATCGTGTGCGGCGCGACGAACATCGCTCCCGGCCAGCGCGTTCCGGTGGCGCTCCCGGGCGCCGTGCTCCCGGGCGAGCGGCGGATCGAGCGCACCGAGAAGATGGGTGTCGTCTCCGAGGGGATGCTCTGCTCCGGCGATGAGCTGGAGCTGACGACCGACGCCGACGGGATCCTCATCCTCCCGCCCGAGACGCCTCTCGGCGTGGACTTGTCCGACCTCTATGGCGACGTCGTCCTCGACGTGGACGTGAAGCCCAACCGCGGCGACACGCTGAGCCTCATCGGCCTCGCGCGCGAGGTCGCGGCGGCCACCGGCGCCCGGCTCCGCCACCCGACGATCGAGCTCGTCGAGTCGGGCGCTCCCGTGGCCGACCTGCTCCGCGTCGTCATCGAGGAGCCGGGGCTCTGCTCGCGGTTCGTCGGGCGGATCGTGAGCGGCGTCGTGGTCGGCCCGTCGCCCGACCGCGCGCAGATGCGACTCCGTGCGGCCGGCATGCGTCCGATCAGCAACGTCGTCGACGCCTCGAACTACGTCATGCTCGAGATGGGCAAGCCCACGCACACGTTCGACGCCGCC
>JBAWVU010000150.1:0-6553 GCA_037147135.1 Chloroflexota bacterium | reverse complement strand
ATCCGGCGCCGACGGGCCTCGACCGCCGGATCGGGGATCGGGACGGCCGACAGCAGGGCGACCGTGTACGGGTGGAGCGGCTCCCGGTTGAGCTCGCGCGACGGCGCCATCTCGACGATCCGACCGAGGTACATGACGGCGATCCGGTCACTGATGTGGCGGACCACCGAGAGGTCGTGCGCGATGAACAGGTAGGTGAGGCCGAGGCGCTCCTGGAGCTTCTCGAGGAGGTTGATGATCTGCGCCTGGATCGACACGTCGAGCGCCGAGATCGGCTCGTCGGCGACGATCAGGTCCGGCTCGAGCGCGAGCGCGCGCGCCACGCCGATGCGCTGCCGCTGGCCGCCGGAGAACTCGTGGGGGTACCGGGCCGCGTAGTCGGGGCTGAGGCCGACGGTCGCGAGGAGTTCGCGGACCCGCTCGTGGCGTTCGGACTTCGCGCCGACGTCGTGGATGTCGAGCGGCTCCGAGATGATGCCGCCGGCCGTCATCCGCGGGTCGAGGCTCGCGTACGGGTCCTGGAAGATCATCTGCATGCGCCGGCGCATCGCCTTGAGGCCGCGCTTGTCGAGCGTGAGGGTGTCGACGCCGTCGAAGAGGATCCGGCCGCCGGTCGGCTCGTACAGGCGGATGATCGCGCGACCGGTCGTGCTCTTCCCGCACCCGGACTCGCCGACGAGGCCCAGGGTCTCCCCACGGCGCATCGAGAACGAGACGCCGTCCACCGCCCGGACGTCGCCCACGTGGCGCTCGATGATGATCCCCTCGCGGATCGGGAAGTAGACCTTCAGGTCCTCGACCTGGAGGAGCGGGCCGCCGGTCCCCGCGGCGGTCCCCGGGGCGGTGCCCGCCCCCGCGACGCGCACGGCCGGGGCGCCGTCCACGGGCGGCACCGGCCTAGAGGCGGTCATTGCGACGCTCCGGCTCGGGCGGCACCGGCAGGCCGCCGGCGCTCGGGTAGACGGACAGCGGGCCCTCCTCGGCCTCGATGCCGGCCACGAGCCCCGCAAGGTCGTCGAAGTTCGGGGACTGGAGCGGGGAGAGCTCGTCGATCAGCCCCGGCGGGGGCGGGGCGGCCACGAACCCCTGCCGCAGCGGCCGGCCCCCACGGACCTCGTTCGCGGTCGGCCGGTCGAAGCAGGCGATCCGATGGGTCGCGGTCGGGCCGCTCGTCACGACCCGTGCCCCCGGCTCGAGGGGCTCGAGTGCGGGGTTCTCCGTCCAGCACCTGTCGACGCGCCACGCGCATCGCGGCGCGAACGGGCATCCCGTCGGGGCGTTGCGCATGTCGGGCGGGCGGCCCTCGATCGGGATGAGCTTCTCGTCGGCCTCGGCGTCGAGGCGCGGGATCGAATGGAGGAGGCCGACGGTGTACGGGTGCGACGGGTGGGCGAAGAGCTCGCCGGTCGGGGCCGTCTCCACGATGAACCCCGCGTACATGACGTTGATCCGCTGGGTCATCCCCGCCACGACACCCAGGTCATGAGTGATGAGGACGAGCGCCGTGGAGCTCTCCGTCGTGAGCTTCTCGAGGAGCTCGAGGACCTGGGCCTGGATCGTCACGTCGAGAGCGGTCGTGGGCTCGTCGGCGATGAGCAGCTTCGGATGGAGCGCGAGCGCCATCGCGATCATGACGCGCTGGCGCATCCCGCCCGAGAACTGGTGGGGGAAACTCTTGAGGCGGGTGGCCGGGTTGGGGATCCCGACCATGTCGAGGAGCTCGATGGCGCGTGTCCGGGCGTCCTGCTTCGAGACCTTCCGATGAGCCTGGATGGTCTCGACCATCTGCTCCTCGATCGTCAGGACCGGGTTCAGGCTGGTCATCGGGTCCTGGAAGATCATCGCGATATCCGAGCCACGGATGTCGCGCAGCTGGTCCTCCCGCAGGAGGACCAGGTCCTGGCCCTCGAACATCACGCGTCCGCCCTCGATCCGGCCGGCCGGCTTGGGCAGCAGGCGGATGATCGCGAGGTTCGTGACGCTCTTGCCACAGCCCGACTCGCCGACGAGCCCGAGCCGCTCGCCTTCCTCGACCTCGAACGTGACGCCGTTGACGGCGTGGATCGTCCCTTCGTGCGTCCGGAAGCGCACGACGAGGTCCTCGACCGACAGGAGGGCCACCGGGCGCTACCGCTTCATCCGCGGGTCGAGCGACTCGCGGAGCCCGTCGCCGAGGAGGTTGAACCCGACGGCGGTGATGACGATCGCGATGCCCGGGAAGATGATGAGCCACGGCGCCTGGCGGAGGAACTTCGTCGAGTCGGTGAGCATCGTCCCCCACTCCGGGGTCCGCGGGTCCGGCGGCCCCAGGCCGAGGAACCCCAGGCCCGCGACGTCGATGATCGCGGTCGCGAGGGCGAGCGTGGCGGCGACGATGAGCGGCGTGAGTGAGTTTGGGATCAGGTGGCGGACGAGCAGCCGCGTCCCGCTCGCGCCGACCGCGCGTGACGCGATGACGTAGTCCGACTCGCGCAGCGAGAGCAGGCTGCCCCGCAGGATCCGGGCGAAGATCGGGACGTTCACCATCGCGACGGCGAACATGATCTGCGGCAGACCGCGGTCCAGCCAGGCGACGATCCCGATCGCAAGGAGGATGCCCGGGATCGCCAGCATGACGTCGACGACGCGCATGAGCACCGCATCCACCTTGCCGCCGAGGCCGCCGGCGAGCGCGCCGATGAGCCCCCCGATGCACACCCCCATGACGACGGACGCGACGCCCGCCACGAGGCTCACCTGGGCCCCGTAGATCACGCGGCTGAACTCGTCGCGTCCCTGCATGTCCGTGCCCATCACGTGTGTGGAGCTCGGAGGCTGGAGCCGGTCGGCGAGCGAGCCGGCGAGCGGGAGGTAGGGGGCGATGAGCGGCGCGAGGACCGCGGTGAGCACGAACAGGACGATGAGGGCGACGCCGACCATCGCCGGCTTGTTGCGGAGCAGGCGACTGAAGGCGTCGCTCCACAGGCCGCGGCTCGCCCGCGCCTCCACCTGGCGGCCGACCGGGATCGCAGGCGCGGCCATCAGGCGTACCGGATCCGCGGGTTGAGGAACGCGTAGAGGATGTCCACGATGAGGTTCACCGCGAGGAACACGAGGGCGAAGATGAGGATCGTGTTCTGGACCACGAGGTAGTCGCGGTTGTTGATCGCCTCGACGACGAAGCGCCCGACGCCGCCCCAGGCGAACACGGTCTCGGTGATGACGGCCCCGCCGAGCAGGCCGCCGACCTGGATGCCCATGACGGTGACGACCGGCAGCCACGCGTTGCGCATGATGTGGCGGCTGTTGACACGCTTCTCCGTGAGCCCCTTCGCCCGCGCCGTCCGGACGTGATCCTCGTTGCTCACGTCGAGGACGGATGCCCGCGTGATCCGGGTGATGATCGCGAGCGGGATCGAGCCGAGCGCGATGGCCGGCAGGATGAGATGGCGTATCCCGTCGATGAACAGGTCGGGCCGCCCCATGAGGAGCGAGTCGATGAGGATGAAGTTCGACTGGATCTGGAGATCCGCGCGTGGGTCGATCCGGCCGGCGGCCGGCAGGACGCCGAGCTGGACGGCGAAGATGTACTGGAGCGTGAGCCCGAGGACGAAGACCGGGATGCTGATGCCGAGGAGCGAGACGACCGTCACCGCGCCGTCGGACCACCCCTGCGCATGCCGGGCGGCGAAGCGGCCGAGCGGGATGCCGATCCCCGCCGCGTAGATCATGGCCGCCACGGTCAGCTCGATCGTGGCGGGGAATCGCGTGAGCAGCTCATGGAGGAGCGGCTGGTTGTTGATGATGCTCGACCCGAAGTCACCCTGCAGGAGGCCGCCGACGTACATGAAGTACTGCTGCCAGATCGGCAGGTCGAGGCCGAGGTACTCCCGCATCTTCGCGACGCGCTCGGGCGTCGCGTGCTGGCCGAGGATCGCCGTCGCGGGATCCCCGGGGAGCAGGTGGATGAACGCGAACAGGATGATGGACAGCCCGATGAGGACCGGGATCGCGCCGATGAGCCGTCGGACGATGTACTTGATCATCGGGTCATGCGGACGCTTGGTCCTGCCTCCGGGCCGGGGATGGCGTTCAGGTTAACGTGGTCCCCCGGGGCCGACGGCCGCCGGGGGACCACCTCATGGGTGACGCTCGCCGCCGGCGAGCGTCATGCGCCTACTTGTCGAGCCAGACGTCGGTGAAGACTTCCAGGACCGTCGGCGAGGGGATGAACCCCTTGACGTACGCCGCGGCCGCAGTGGGTGTCTTGCCGGCCGCGAGCGGCACCGCCGGCATGTCGGCGAGGATCAGGTCCTGTGCCTTCTCCCAGCCGGTCCGCTGGCCGGCCTCGTCGGTCGCCTTGAGGGCGTCGACCATCGCCTGGTTCATCGCGTCGTTCGCGTAGGCGAACTCGGGGTTCGGCGCGAGCGGGTCCCCGCGATAGCCGAAGAACGCGGTGTAGAGGAAGTTGTCGATGCCCAGCCAGTCGCAGTTCCAGCCGATGAGCCAGGCCGGGTAGGTCCCGATCGATTCGGCGGCCAGGTAGTCGGGCCGCCACGGCGCGGTCTTCGGGTTGGGCTTGAAGCCGACCGCCTCGAGGTCGCGGAGGATCGCCTCGAACTCGCCCTTCGGGTCGGGCATGTACGCCCGGCTGACGTCGGACGGGTACCAGAAGTCGAAGGAGAGATCGGTGACGCCGGACTCGGCGATGAGCGCCTTGGCCTTCTCGGGGTCGTAGGTCGGGAACGGCAGGTCCTTCACGAACAGGGTGCCGGGCGGCGCCCAGTTGGTCGGGACGAGGCCCGCCCCGCCGAAGAACGCGTCGACGAGCGCCGGGCGGTTGACGGCATAGGCGACCGCCTCGCGGATCTTCACGTTGTCGAACGGCTTGTGGGTCTGGTTCAGGCCGAGGAGGCCGATGTTGCAGGCGCTGCCGCGGTCGATCGCCTGGAGGTTCGGGTCACCCTGGACGGTCGCGACGTCGACCGGTGAGATCGCCTGGGCGAGGTCGATGCCGCCGGACTGGAGCGCGTTCAGCGTCGCCGTCGTGTCGGTGATCGGCTTGAACGTGACCTGGTCGAGATACGGGCCGCCGGCCGCGGCGTTCCAGTACGAGGGGTTCTTGACGAGCGTCACGTGATCGCCCGGGACCCACTCCTTGAACATGAACGGACCGGTGCCGATCATCGCCGGCGGGCCACCGGTCGCGTACTTGTTGTCCTTGAAGTCGGGAGCGCTCGCGTTGCCGTCGACGAGCGCCTTGGGGCTCGAGATGGCGAACGGCGTCAGCGTCATCTGGACGGGGAAAGACGAGTTCGGCGCATTGAGCGTCACGACGACGGTGCTCGCGTCGGGGGTCGTCACGCTCTTGATCTGGGGCGTGATGACGGTGTCGATGTAGTACGTGTACCCGAGGTCCGTATACGCACTCGGGATCGTCATCCAGCGGTCGAAGTTGACCTTCACGGCCGCGGCATCGAGGGGCGTCCCATCGTGGAACTTGACGCCTTCGCGGATCTTGAACGTGTACTGCAGGCCGTCGGGGCTGACGCTCCACTCGGTCGCGAGGGCCGGGACGATCACGTCGCCCGTGCCGGGCTTCAGCGTGACCAGCGTCTCCATGACCTGCTGCTCGACGTAGGTCGAGTTCATGTCGTCGACGAGGGCCGGATCCGTCCGGTTGAGGTCGCCGGGGATGGCGACGACGAGCGTGCCACCTGCCTTCGGCGTGCCCGCAACCGGCGTGGCGCTCGGGGCGACGGAAGCCGGAGCGACGGAAGCCGGGGCGACGGAAGCCGGGGCGACGCTCGCGGCGGCCGACGGAGCGGCGGCCGACGGGGCGGCACTCGGTACGGGCGACGCGCCCGAAGAACAGGCGGCCACGAACAGCGCCGCGACGGCGCCGAGCGCGATCAGCCGTTGCTTGACCATGGAGTCATCTCCTCCTCTGTTCCGCGAACGCGCCGGAGCGGTCATCCGACCCGGGGACCTCCTCCGTCCCTGAGCGATGGATTCCCCCCGCCCGGCGCCCTCCGCCTCGTGACGATGGGTCGCGGTATGCGGAGATGGTACCCCACGGCGGCGCGGGACTCCGTTACTTGACGTACATCTTCTTCTGCGAGATCGCCTGCTCCAGCAGCGGCCCGAGTGCCTTCCGCGCGAGCCCGTACGTCGTGATCCCGCTCGACAGGTCGGCGATCCCCGTCTCGATCGTCGCGGCGCTCCCGGTCCTGACCCCCTCGGAGATCGCGGCGGCGCCGGCGCGCATCTCGACGAATGCCTTCGCGTACGCCTCGCCGAGGCCCTTCGTCGCCACGAAGCCGCTCGCGGTCGTCACGGGCGAGGCATAACCGTCGAGAAGGTTGACGAGGCCTTCGGCTGCCGCGGCCATCGCGGTGAGATCCTGCGCGGTGACGGCCGCGTCCATATCCTGCCCAAAGGCCGCGATCTGGCTGTCGAGCGTTCCGAGCGCGATCACCGCGTCGGCGATGTCACCGGGCCACGGCGTCGCCGTCGGGACGGGGCTCGCAGAGCCGTCCCCGGCGACCGGCGAGGGTGAGCCCGCCGGCGAGGG
>JBAWVU010000149.1:0-6564 GCA_037147135.1 Chloroflexota bacterium | reverse complement strand
GCTCGAGCCCGGCGCGCCGGAGCTCCTCGTTCTGCAGCTCGAGCTCGACCTGGTGCACGCGCAGCTCGTGGACGACGGCTGCGAGGTCCCCAGGCACGGGCCAGGCGGCGGGAAGCTCGGCGAGGCGCTCCTCGGCTCGCCCCCGCAGGTCCTCGGCGGCGCTCGTCGACGGATCCGGGCTCGGCGCGGCCTTCTTCGTGCGCGGTCGTCGGACGTCGGGCATCAGGCGTCGCGGTGGATGCCGGGGGTGGCAAGCGTCCCCGTCGTCGGCGACTCGACCAGCTCGGCCGGGGCTCGCTCACTCGTTCGAACGCACGCGACATGTCCCGCAAGCTCAGCCCCGCCGATAGCCCGCATGGCCGACTCCCCAGCACCTCTGACAGCCACCGCAAGGCTGCACAGTGTATGCCCCGAGCACCCCCGCGGCCCGACACCACGGGCCCGGAGGACAGCCGGAGAATCTCGAAGCGGCTCCTTGCGGAGCCGCTTCGACGCTGTCCCGGTGAAGAGCGGACCCGACGGATCGGGTCCCCTTCTGCCACGCAGTGAAGGCATCTGTCACGCCGCCTGAAGCGGCTACCCTAACCCAACCTACCCATGCCCTCGCTGCTGGGGCAGCGGGCTGACGTGCAGCGAGGACAACTGTACCGTGCCCCCTCCGGGCGGCAAAGGGTTTTGTCTTACGGTGAGGTTAAAAGACCTTAACCTTTCGCCGAGGCGCCCACGGTCTCGCGGACGATGTGCACGCCATCGGTTGCGGCCGGGCACCGGACGATCGGGAGGAGGACGCCGTGAGCTTCCTGCAGAAGGCGAGGGGCGCCGCGACGCTCGCCGCTGAGCAGGCGAAGACGGCCGCGGGTCACGCGGGCGACCAGGCGCGGGCGCTCGCCGACCGCGCCGGCGACGAGGAGACACAGGCGCAGGCGCGGGCGCAGGCCGGGCTGGCCGGGGCGAAGGCGAAGGTGGCCCTCGGCGCCGCGAGGCGAGGACTCAACACCGTCGTCGAGCGGATCGACCCGGGCGTGCTCGCCGACCTCATCATCAAGGCGACCGCGCTCCAGGAGGTGACGAATCGCCATCTCCGGCAGAAGGGTTCTCCCTACCGCATCCAGGAGATCACGATCACGGCGACGATCCCGCCGGGCGTGAACTTCGCGATCGGACGGGTGGGTGATATGGGTGAAGACGCGGCGTCGGCGTCGGCGGCATCCGACTCCACGACGCTCCTCGCCGAGGAGGGGCTGGCCGCGGAGACGATCCTCTCGCTCGACGCCGAGGGCGAGGTGGTTACGAGCGACCTCTCGGGTGAGGATCGGGCCGGCGCCGCCGAGGCTGCTGAGGTCACCGAGGGCAGCTAGGCTTCCTCGACGATCGTCACCGTCGTCATCGCGACCGGATCCGCTGGCAGGTCGCGGGCTCCGGTGGGCTCCGCGGCGATGACGTCCACGACGTCCATCCCCTTCGTCACCTGCCCGAAGATCGTGTAGATCTTCGGGAGCTTCCCCGAGAGGTCGGCGAGGCAGATGAAGAACTGGCTCCCGTTGGTGTTCGGGCCGGCGTTCGCCATCGCGACGGCGCCGCGGTAGTAGTCGCCGCCGAACGGCTCATCCTTGAACTTGTAGCCCGGCCCGCCGGTGCCGACGCGGCCGGTGTCGAGCCCCGGCTTCTTCCCGTGCTGTCCGTCGCCGCCCTGGATGACGAAGCCGGGCACGATGCGATGGAACACGACTCCGTCGTAGAACCCCTTCGACGCGAGGTCGACGAAGTTCTGCGCCGCCCTTGGGGCGCCGTCGGTGAAGAGCTCGATCTCGATGTCGCCCCGCTCGGTCGCGAGGAGCGCCTTCGTCGTCACGGGATCTCCTTGTGTGGATGGCCGCGTCACGGCGCCGGGGTCGGCGCCGGCCGCGGGGTGGAGGTCGGCCTCCCGGATGGGAGTGGGCGGCGCCCGGCTCCGGCCCGGCTACGGACGGGTGACGGTCACCTTGTCCATGCTCACCGGATCGAGCGCGGTGTTGTCGGGCTGGCCGCTGTTGGGCATCGCCGCGATCGCGTCGACGACGTCCATCCCCGAGACGACCTCGCCGAAGATCGCGTACGTCCGCACGCTGTCGAGCGCGGGCGCCGCCTGGTCATCGAGGACGACGAAGAACTGCGAGCCCTGCGAGTCGGGCGCCATCGTCCGGGCCATCGCGAGGGTGCCCCGCTTGTACTCGCCGTTCACGGGCTCGTCCTTGATCGTGTAGCCCGGGCTGCCGCCGCCGCCCTGGATGACGAAGCCCGGCACGAGACGGTGGAACGTGAGGCCGTCGTAGAAGCCACACTCCGCGAGCGCGACGAAGTTGGCGGCCGCGATGGGACTCAGGTCGCCCTCGATCTTCAAGACGATCGTGCCCTTGGAGGTCGCGACGGTGACGGTCGCCGTCTCGCCGGCCTTCATCGGCGCGGGGGCGCTCGTCGGACAGCCGCTTGCGTCGAGAGACGGTACCGAGGACGGTGCCACGGACGGATGGGCCACGACCGACGGGGCCGGGGTGACGGGGCCGATCGTCGGGATCGGGCTCGACGCCGCGCTCGAGCACGCCGCGGCCACGATCGCGACGGTCGCGGCGAGGACGGCGAGGCGACGGACGGGACGGATGGGATGGACGGGGACGAGTGTCATGCGGCGGCCTCCAGAGCTGCGCTGTAGTCGATGCGACCGGAGAGGAGTGCCTCCCCGAGGATGATGCCCGAGATGCCGGCGTCGCGGATCCGGGCGATGCCCGCGAGGTCGGACACCCCGCCGGCGACGAGGAAGTCGGCGTCGTGCGCGGCGACGAGCCGCCCGAGCACTCCGACGTCGGGCCGCGCGCCGCCGTGGGCGAGCACGAAACGTCTCACACCGGCGCCCACGAGGTCGCCGACGAGCGCGTCGAGCGTGGCGGGCGCCGTCCGACTCTGCCACGGGTACGCGGCGAGGCGCTCGGGTCGCGGGTCGAGCCCGAGCGCGAGCCAGTCACCCGCGACGGCGAGGCACGCGGCGAGGAGCTCCGGCCGGTCCGCCACGCCCATCGCGAGCACGACGCGCGTGGCGCCGGCGGCGAAGGCGAGGCGGATGCTGGCGGCGCCCTCCATCCCGCCGGCCACCTGGAGTGGAGTCGCGACGCGCGCGGCGATCGCGGAGATCGCGGCGGTGTTCGCCGGCGCCCCGGACCGCGCGCCGTCGAGGTCCACGAGGTGGATGACCGGGGCGCCGGCCGCGACGAACCGCTCGGCGATCCGCTCGGGCCGGTCGGTGGGGGTCCCGGGACCGGCCGAGGTGCCGGCCCAGGACACGACCCTGGAGCGGCCGTTCTCCACGTCGATCGAGGGGATGACGAGCATCGGCGTGCGAGCGGTTCGTGCGACGGAGCGGCGGTCGACGGGGGTCAGGCGCGTCCGCCGGCAGCCGCGACCGGGACCCTCGTCGCCCACGCGGCGCCGGCGGCCGCCTCGGCGAAGAGACGCCGGTGATAGCGCATCGGGAGCGAGCCATTGCGCAGGAGCGTGTCGTGGAAGGCACGCAGGGCGAACGCGTCGCCAAGCCGTCGGCGCTCGTCATCGCGGAGCTGGAGGAGGAGGACCTTGCCCAGGAGATAGCTCAGCTGGTAGGTAGGCGTGTACGTGTAGCGGTCGACCTCCGCGCGGGCGTTCGCCTCCTCGAAGGAGGTCTGCTCCACGAGGAACCGCGTCGCGTCGCCGACAGAGAGCTCGCCGCGGTGCATCCGGACGTCGAGGATGATCCGGCAGGCGCGCCAGATCGCATCCGTGTAGACGTTGAGCCAGAACCCGGGCCCGTCGTCGAAGCCCTGCTCGCGCATCATCTGCTCCGAGTACATCCCCCAGCCCTCGACGAACTCGGGGGCGTCGCTCGTCAGCCGGACAAGCGAGGGGTGGTGGCCCGCGACCGACAGCTGGAGGTGGTGCCCCGGGTACGCCTCGTGGACGCTCGTGTTGCTCATCGAGCTCCGGTTGTGCTCGCGCATCGCGCCCGGATCATCACCGACGGACGGGGTCACGACGTAGATCCCCGACGGGCTCCGGTCGAACTTGGGCGGCTCGAAGTACGCGGCGAACGGGATGACGTTCCGGAGGTACTCGGGAGTCGGGATGATCTCGAGGCGCTCGTCGTCGGGGACGGTGACGATGCGGTGCTCGATGAGGTGGGCGCGGGCGCGGGCGGTGGCCGTCCGGTATTCCTCGAGCGCCTCCGCGAAGGTCGCCGGATGGTCCGACTTGATCCGGTCCACGACCGTCGCCTCGTCGACCGACGGGTCGATCTCCCGCGCGGTACGGGCCCGGCCCTCCCGGTTGAGGCGGAGCTGCTCCTCGCCGATCGCGAGGATCGCGTCCGCGTCGAGATCGTCGAACGCCCGGAGCCTCACGAGCTCGTCGAGGCGCTCGCGTCCCAGGGACCAGCCTCCGGTGGCGTCCGGCAGCGTCGAGCGGATCCATGTGCCGTATTCGGCGACCGCTGCCGTCGCTCGGTCCGCGGCCATCCGGAGCCGGCGGAGCTCGGGCTCGGCGATGACGCCCTCCGCGGCCTCGACGATCTCGGCGAACAGCCCGGGCATGTCGTCGGCCGCGCGCGCCTCGAGCTCCTGCCAGAGCCGGACCGGGGCATCGGTGAGCCGCGAGCGGCTCGCGACGAGGAAGGCCGGGACCGCCTCGAGGCGGCCGGTCATCGACGCGAGGCGCTCCGCGAGCGGGGCGAAGTCGCGGGCGAAGATGAGGAAGAGCCCTTCGCCCAGGGTGTCCATCGCCGTCCCGCGGCGCTCCCAGACGCGGTGGACGTCGAGGTCGAAGAGGGCGCGGCGGACGTTGTGGACCTCGAGCTCACGCTCGAAGCGGACCGCGGGCGACAGGGCGCCCTCGTCGAGCGTCTCGATCGCGGCGAGATGCGCGCGCTCGGCGTCGATCTCGGCGATGACCGCATCGCGGGAGCCGTCGGGCAGACGCTCGTCGTGGGAGTGGATGCCGACGTAGGTCGCCATCTGGGGGTTCGCCTCGACAAGGCGGCGGAAGCGCGTCTCGACGAGGTCCCAGAAGCGCTCGTCGAGCGGGCCGGCATCCGCGGCGGGCGCGGGTCGGGTGAGTATCGTCTCGATCACGGTCTCCCTCTGCCTGCCACCACGGAGGTATCCGCGAGCGCCTCGCGGCACGCCGCGACCGTCGCGTCGACGTCCTCTCTGGTCACTCCATAGTGCGTGACCGCGCGGATGGTCCCGTGCGGGTAGGCGACCATGAGGACGCCGCGGGCCTCGAGCGCTTCAAGGAAGGCGGCGCGATCCCGGTCCACGCGGAAGACGACGAAGTCCGTGGCCGCGCGGTCCGGGTCGAGCCGGCCGGGTGTCGGCTGCGCGATCCCGCCGGGGCTCACGACGCCGTCGAGGCCGGCGAGCCCCTCCGCGAGCCGGCGCGCGTTCGCGTGGTCCTCCGCGAGCCGCGCGACGGTGCCGTCGGGGCCGTCCGAGAGCGCGACGAGCCCGGCGGCCGCGAGCACGCCGACCTGCCGCATCCCGCCGCCGAGGAGCTTGCGCGCCCGCCGCGCCCGCCAGATGAAGTCGCGGCTCCCGACTACGACCGACCCGACGGGGCACGCCAGCCCCTTCGAGAGGCAGAACGTCACGCTGTCCGCAGGGCCGGCGAGCTCCGCGGGCGCCACACCAAGGGCCACGACCGCGTTGAAGAACCTCGCGCCGTCGACGTGGAGCGGGACGCCGTGAGCATGAGCGATCTCCGCGACGGCCCGCGTGTACGCCACGGTGAGCGGCTGCGCGCCTGAGTGCGCGTGCGTGTTCTCGAGCGCGACGAGGCCGCTGATCGGCTCGTGCGGGTCTCCGGGATCACGGAACGACTCGTCGAGCTCGTCCGGGTCCATCGTCCCATCCGGCCCGCTGCGGAGCGCGCGGACACTCGCGCCGACGACGACGGCATGGCCGGCGGCCTCGTCCATGACGATGTGGCTCTCGTACGCGGCGACCGCCTCCTGGCCGCGGCCGAGGTGCGCCATGAGCGAGACGAGATTGCCCTGCGTGCCCGAGGTGACGAAGAGCCCGGCCTCCTTGCCGAGCAGGGATGCGGCGCGGTCCTCGAGCGCGTTGACCGTCGGGTCGTCGCCGAAGACGTCGTCGCCGAGCTCCGCCTCGGCCATCGCGCGGCGCATCGCCGGCGTGGGGTGGGTGACGGTGTCTGAGCGGAGGTCGATGTGGCGCATGGGCGGCGAGCATAGCGCGGACGGCGGCGCGAGGGCCCGGGCCGCGGCAACGCCCGAGCGCTGACGGCGGCGCGAGGGCCCGGGCCGCGTGAATGCGCGGTCCCGGGGCCGTCGGGCCAGCCTCGAGGCGCGGTCGTGCTAGACTCCGAAACCGCCACTGCGGACCCGTGGTGTAGCGGCCCAACATGCCAGCCTGTCAAGCTGGAGATCGCCGGTTCGAATCCGGTCGGGTCCGCCATCTCGAACGATTCCACGCCCCGTCCACGGACGGGGCGTTCATCCATCCGTCCGGGGCGCCTGCCCAGGGCGTCCGTCCGGGGCGCCTGCCC
>JBAWVU010000148.1:0-6576 GCA_037147135.1 Chloroflexota bacterium | reverse complement strand
TGCCTGCACTCGAGGGGCGTGGGCTTCGGCTCCTTGGCCTTGTCCGGGTCCGGCGTGGGCGTGGGGGCGGCCGGCGGCCACCCCGCCGGGGGCGTGCCGGTCGCGCTGAAGAGCCCGCTCGCGACCGCGCGGATCGCCTCGACGTCCGGGATCAGCACCGACCCGTACGCGTTCGACCCATGGGCGACCAGCGGCGGCTCGACGACCGCCTGCGCGACGTCGCGCGCGTCCGTCTTCCTGGCGAAGTCCGCGAGAGTCGGAAGGAGGCTGCGCGGGATGTCGGTCCGGACGGTCTTCGCCAGCGCCCCGAGGAGGGATGGGACGTCGACGCGGAGCCCCTTCCGGACGAGCTGGTCCCGCGCCGCCACGAGGACGTGTTGCCGGCGGCCCGCGCGGGTGAGGTCATCCTGGCCCGCCGAGTACCGGATCCGCGCGAGCATCGCCACGCCGAGCGCCTTGGCGCGGCGATCCGTCAGGACGCCGTCGATCATCGCCGCCCGTGCGGTCGCGAGCGTCCCCGCGAATGCGCCCGGGACCAGGCGGCTGGCGAGGAGGATCGCGACGCTCCCCCCGAGCAGCCCGGGCGTGGTCATCGATCCCACGTGGATCGGTCCGGGCACACACGTGCCGTCCGTCGGGTACCACCTGCCGGCGGGGGAGCTGCCACCGGCGCTCGCCACGTCTGGCCACGTCTTCGTGGAGACGCGCCGGGCCTTCGAGCCGACCCCGGTCGGCTGCGGCGAGCTAGCCGGCCTGGACCCGGAGGCCGGGACGGAGCTCGGCGAGGTCGTCCTGGGCCTGCGACCCGGCCGGACTTCGGCCGATGAGGTCACCGTCCACAAGCCGATGGGCCACGCCGTGGAGGACCTTGCGGCGGCGACGCTCGTGTACGGGCGCGCGTCGGCCGAGTGCATCGGGGGGTCCGTGGAGCTCTGAGAGGACGCCGGCCGGGTCAAGCACGGTCTGCCCCTACTTCCGGAACAGGTAGAGCGACCACGCGAGCGTCGCGCGCCCCCACGTCACGTACTCGTGGCGTGCGTGAGCGACTCGCCCGAGGAGATCGGGGAGGTCGGGATCGTCCGGATGGGCCCGCGCGTACCGGTCGGCCGCGCGCCACTGGAGCGCCTCGTATCGATCGAAGTCGTCCTCGTCGCCCGCGAGCGCGTAGACCGGCGTGAGCCCCAGGCGAAGCCCGGCCTCGATGTTCTCGGCATGCGTGCCGAACTGCTCCCGCTTCATGCCGCTCCACGCGAGATACGCGGGGTCGGGCTCCCGGCGCCAGAACGGCTCGCCGACGAGGACCAGTCCCCCCGGCCTTGTCCATGCGGCAAGGGCGCGCAGCGTCCCGGCGTGACCCCCGAACGTCCAGCTCGCGCCCAGGCACATCGCAAGGTCGAAGCTCGCCGGCTCCCCGGCGTAGTCCGCCCCGTCCATCTCCAGCAGCTCGGCGTCGGCCCCTGGGATCCGGGACGCGACCCGCTCCCGCAGCTCGCGGACGAAGTGCGGAGAGAGGTCCACCCCGACGGCGGAGACGCCGCAGCGTTCGACGATCCGGATCAGCGCCTCTCCCTTGCCGCAGCCGATGTCGAGGATGCGCCCGCCGGCCGGGAGATCGAGGAGGCCGACGATCTCGTCCACCTTCGCGAGGCTCAGCGGGTTGCACACCACGTGGTCGTGATGGGTGATGGCGTAGAACTTCCAGGTGTCCACGGATCCCTCCGTCGGGCGCCGGTCCGCCTCCCCGATCGGCCTCCCTCAGGTCCCCGTCACGGTCCGCGGCGGAGCTGCTGCGATGTCCTCGCGCATCGTCCCGTGGGGGGCCTCGGCCAACGCGGCCGGCGGCCTGCGCCGGCGCAGTCTCAGCAGGTCGAGCACCAGGTCCTGCTTCATGAGCTGGATCGCCTTGGCCGGGTCCACGCCCTTGGGGCACACCTGCGAGCACTCGCCCGCGAAGTGGCAGCGCCACGGCCCGCTTCCGCCCGAGAGCACCTCGCGGCGCCGACCGAAGCCGGCATCACGCGAGTCGCTGTCGTACCGGTGAGCCTGGCCGAGCGGCATCGGCCCGGAGTACCGCGGGTCGGTCGCCACGGTGGGACACGCCGCCATGCAGCAGCCGCACTTGATGCAGTAGCTGAACTGGAGGTAGTGCTCCAGCTCGTGCGGGCTCTGCCAGTACTCGCGGGTCGGGTCCTCCTGCTCGGCCGCGTCGTTGCGGAGAAGGTACGGCATGAGCTCGCGGTGGGCCTCGAACATCGGGCGGAGGTCCGGGACGAGGTCCTTGATGATGTCGAAGTTGGGAAGCGGCCCGACGGCGACGACGTCGCTCTTCAGCTCGGCGATCTGGGTGTTGCACGCGAGCCGGGGACGGCCGTTGATGAGCATCCCGCACGAGCCGCAGATTCCCATGCGGCACGACGAGCGCCAGGCAAGGCTCGGGGCGCTCAGCTCCTTCACCTTCCAGAGGCCGTCGAGCACGGTCATGCCCGGCGTCAGCGGGATCGCGTAGTCCTCCCAGTGCGGCTCGCGGTCCTTGCCGGGCTCGAAGCGGCGGAGGTGGAAGGTGACGGTCTTGAGGGGCGTGCCGGCCATGTCAGCCACCCACCATCGTCGCCGCGCCCGGCGCGGCGATGGCCGCCCACGTCCCGAAGGCGAACAGTGCCAGGCCGAGCACGGAGAGCCCGACGTCGATCGTCCGGCGCAGGCCCGCGCCGGGGTTCAGCTCGAACAGGATGTTCCGGAACCCGTAGAAGCCGTGGTAGAGCGCCGCCCCGAGCAGCAGCACGTACGTCACGGTGAAGAAGAGGCTCGTCGCCCGTTCCGCGACGCTCTCCCATGCCAGCGGCTCGGGCCCGAAGAGCCCGAGGCTCTGGTTGAGATGCATGATCGCCATGTGCATCCCGAGGAGGATGAGGATCACCGCGCCTGCGGCGATGTGCCAGGTCCAGAGCGTCCGATCGCGCATCGTTCGGCTTCCTACTTCAGCACGAAGAAGTCGAGGCCGCCCCAGACGGCGATCACGGCGGCGATCATGAGCACTGCGCTTGCGAGTCGCCGCTGCCGGCCCACCGAGGTCGCGTACGGGTAGACCGGCTCGATCGGCTTCCCGACCGCGTAGCCGAGCTCGATGATCGCGAGGCGGATCCCGTTCACCGCGTGGAACGCGAACGCCGCGAAGACGAGGAACTCGCCGAGCGTGAACAGCGGGCCGGAGACGACGTCCATCGCCTGCTTCCAGCTGTCCGGACCGAGGGCCCGGGTCGACGTGACGAAGATGTGCATCGTGAAGTAGGCGAGCAGGGCGAGGCCGGTGAGGCGGTGGAGCGTGTAGAGGTATCGCTCGAAGCCCCAGCTGCCGCCGCCGACCCACCCCCAGATGCCGAGCCGATTGGGGTGTCCGCGGGATGCCATCGTGTCCTCCGGGCCTAGTACTTGCGCTCGACGGGCTTCCACATGTCGATGGTCACCGGCTTGTGGTCGAACCGGGGGCCGTCGGGCGTGTGGAAGGCGAGCGTGTGCCTGAGCCAGTTCTCGTCGTCGCGAATGGGGAAGTCGCGCCGGGCATGCGCGCCGCGCGACTCCTCGCGGGCCAGCGCGCCGGCCACGGTCACCTCGGCCAGGTCGAGCAGGTTCTCCAGCTCGAGCGCGTGGATGAGGTTCGAGTTGTAGATCCGTGACTTGTCCGCGACCGGCGCCCGCTGCGCCCGCTCGCGGATCTCGCGGACCTGCCGCAGTGCCGTCGCCAGGTCGCCACCGTTGCGGAACACGCCGACCTTCGAGTCCATCGTCTCGCGCAGCTGGCGCCGCAGCTCGTAGAGGTTCTCGGTGCCGTCCCGCGCCAGGACCTGCCTGACGCGCTCCTCGGCCCGGGCCGCCTGGTCGGCCGGCAGCGGAGCCGCCGCGGCGATCCCGGGCAGCGCCGCGGCGATCCGGTCTCCCGCGATGCCGCCCCAGACGAGGCACTCGGCGGTCGAGTTGGAGCCGAGCCGGTTCGCGCCGTGGAGCGAGACGCAGGCCGCCTCGCCCGCGGCCCAGATCCCGGCGACGCGCGTCTGGCCGGTGATGTCCGTCTCGATGCCGCCCATCGAGTAGTGGGCGACCGGGCGGATCGGGATCGGCGTCACGATCGGGTCGATCCCGAGGAACTTGATCGTCACCTCGCGGATGAGCGGCAGCCGCGTGTTGATCCGCTCGGCCCCGAGATGGGTGAGGTCGAGCTGGAGGTAGTCGCCCCACTCCGGCGACGTGAAGCCGCGCCCGGCGAGGATCTCTTCGGTCTCGGCCCGCGAGACCATGTCGCGCGGCGCGAGCTCCATGAGCTTGGGCGCGTAGTTCGCCATGAAGCGCTCGCCAAGGCTGTTCCTCAGGTAGCCGCCCTCGCCGCGGCATGCCTCGGTCATGAGGATGCCGTTCGGCACCAGGCCGGTCGGGTGGAACTGGAGGAACTCCATGTCCTCCAGGGGCAGGCCGGCCCGGTAGGCCATCGCCATGCCGTCGCCCGTGACGGTCTGCGAGTAGGTCGTGAACCCGTAGAGGCAGCCGCCGCCGCCGGACGCGATGAGCAGCACCTTGCCGCGGATCGCGACGGTGTCGCCGGTGCCGGTGTCGAGTCCGACGAGGCCCGCGAACGCGCCATCGTTCACGAGGATGTCCGTCACGAAGAACTCGTCGTACCGCGTGAAGGTGCGGTAGCGCTGGAGCTGGTCGTACAGCGTCTGCATCTCGAAGAAGCCGGTCTTGTCGGCAGCCAGCGTCGCCCGCGGGTAGCTGTGTCCCCCGAACGGGCGCTGGGAGATGTAGCCGTCGGGGTCGCGCGTCCACGGGATGCCCCAGTGGTCGAGCTGGCGGATCTCCTTCGGGATCGTGTCGACGAACGTCCGCACGACGTCCTGGTCCGCGAGGAAGTCGGAGCCCTTGACCGTGTCCCACGCGTGCAGCTCCCGGGAGTCCCCGAGGTCCTCGCGCAGCACGGCCGCCGTTCCGCCCTCGGCGCAGACGGAATGGGCACGCATGAGCTGGACCTTGGAGACGATGCCGATGTCGACCTTGCCCTCGAGCCGCCGGGAGATCTCCACCGCGGCGCGCAGCCCGGCCAGCCCGGCTCCCAGGATCACCACATCGTGCTGAAGCTCACGATCCATCAAGGAACCTCATGAGACGTGACTCCGTCGGGCTGCGCGCACTTCCGCGGGCGGCGCTGAGGACACACGGTAGGTCAACGCTCGCCTGCCGACAGGTGCGGGTGGCCCCCATGTCTGGGGGCCTGCGGTCATCTCGTCCGATGCAGCCGATATGACGCCGTGTCAACGGCGCGTCTCTGTAGCGGTCGTCTTGCCGGAATGCTGGCTGTCCGCGGGCCGATCCAGGCGACTCGCCGATGCGCGCGACTACGGAGGGGCGCTGCCGTCGCCGTCCAGCACCACGAGCATGTCCGGCGTCTCCGCGCAGGTCAGCAGGGTCACGTAGAGCTTGCCACCCGGGGAGACGTCGAGCGAGCTGACGACGGCCAGACCACCGCCGAGTCGGAGCGGCAGCCGGTGCGGCCATCCGGGCGACACGCGGCCGTTCCGGTCGAGGGCGAGGACGTCGGCCCACGACTCGGCGGGATCCTCGTGGAAGACGGCGAGGTAGGTGGTGCCGTCGGGTCCGAAGGCGAGGCGAGGGCGGCTCGGGCCGTCCATGATGCACGAGGACACGGGCCCAAGGCTTCCCGCCGGGCGAACGGGCCAACCCGTCCGAGGGCGCCCGTCCGGCGACATCGCCGTGATCTCCTCCCCATGGAAGTAGAGGGTCCCATCGGGGCGCAGGTAGGGACTCGCCGGCGTACAGGGACCGTCATACCCGACGCCGACGTGAACCGGCCAGCCGGGTTTGACGTCACCGCCCCGGTCGTGGGCGAATGCCTCCCCGGCTTCGGTCACGTAGTAGACGGCACCGTCGTCGCCCACGACGGGAGCGGAGGACAGGCCCTTCGCGCCGAGCGGCCAGCCCGGCAGCGGCCGTCCGTCCACGCCAAGGACGGCGTAGAGCGTCCGGCTCGCGTCCCCGCAGATCGCCCCCGGGAGCGGGTCGTACCACCACACGACCACCGTCCCGTCCGGCCCAAGGAGGTAGTCGCCCAGCTGGGGCGACAGGGAGATCGGCCAGCCCGGCAGCCGACGGCCATCCGGTGCGAGGGCCGACAGGCGTGGGGCTTCCGCAGGGCCCTCGGGCCCGGAGGAGACGAACACCGTGCCATCGGGCCCGATCCTCAGGTGCGACTGCCACCGGATCAGGCCCTCGATCGCGACCGGCCACCCCGGCCTGGTACGGCCGTCGGGATCGATGGCGTACAGCAGGTCCTTGTTCCCGTCGCCCGACCCGCAGGCCAGGTAGGTGACGCCGTCGGGCGCCAGCACCGGTTCGTGGCACGTCGCGGGCGAGGCGACCGGGAATGGCCAGCCCGGAAGCTCGCGCCCGCCTGCGCCCAGACGATGCAGGGTCACCCCGCCGACGTCCGGTTCTCCGTCCTCGCCGACGAGGACGGAGCCGTCGGCAGCCACGACGGGCGTCGGTGGCCACCACCGGTCGTGAACAAGC
>JBAWVU010000147.1:0-6591 GCA_037147135.1 Chloroflexota bacterium | reverse complement strand
GTCGCGGCACGCGTCGGGCCGCTACGGGGACCGGGTGCCGACGGTGCCCGGCGTGACCGGGTCGGCCCCCCGGATGTCGTCGGCGACGCCCCGGATGGTCCTGGCGCTGCCGACGGTGCCTCGGGCGTCCTCGTCGCGCGTGCCGTGGAGCCCGGCGGCGACGCCGCGTTCCTCGCGCCGCTCCCCGCGGCCCTCCTCACCCGCGACCTCGAGACCAGGGCCCGCCTCGCCCGGTACGGCCTCGCGACGATCGGCTCGGTCGCGGCGATCCCGCGCTCCGCGCTCGTCGCGCGCTTCGGCTCGGACGAGGGGGTCCGGCTCCACGCCCGCGCCATCGGCGAGGAGACGGATCGCTTCGAGCCACGACGGACCCCCGGCCGGCTCGCGCTGGGGCTTCCCATCGACCCGCCCACGGACGAGATCGAGCCGCTCCGGTTCGTCCTCCACCGCCTCGCCGGCACGCTCGGGGACCAGGTGGCCGCGCGCGGTGCGGGCGCGGGTCGTGCCGTCCTCCGGCTCTCGCTCGACCGGTCCTTCGACGCCGGGGCCGCCGCCCGTGCCCCCGACGTCGTCGTGGAGCAGCGGTTCCCGGAGCCCACCTCGGACGGGGAGGCGGTCGAGCGCCTCCTCCTCGCGCGGCTGGAGATGGCCCCGCCGGTCGCTCCCGTGTCGCGCGTGGAGCTCGAGCTCGCGGAGGTCGTGCCGGCGTCGGGGCGGCAGCTCACGCTCTTCACCCCGGGGGCGGACCGCTCCGCGCGGGTCGTCTGGCAGCTCGCCCGGCTTGCGATCCGGGCGGGCGAGGGGGTCGTCGGGCGGGTCGCCCTCGACGACCCGGACGCGCCACTCCCCGAGGGCCGCTGGCACTGGCTCCCGGCCGACCCGACCGGCGGCGCCTCCTCGGCACCGTCCCAGCGGGCCGTCCCGGACCGTCGGCCCGGGTCCGGTCGATGGTGACCGCCCCCGCCGGGCGGCCCGGTCCCGGCCGATGACCCGCCTCATGCGCGAGCACCCCGCCATCGACGTGGAGCTCGACGGGGACGGGCGCCTCCGTGCGATCCGTTGGAACGGCCGTCGCGAGACGGTCGAGGTGTGCAACCGGTGGCGCGTCGAGGAGGCGTGGTGGGGGCGGCCCATCGCCCGCGACTACTTCAAGGTCGTCGGCGCCCGCTGGCTCGCGCTCGTCTACCTGGACCGCGTGGATGGCACCTGGCACCTCGAGCGCATCTATGACTGAGCCGGAACGAGGTCAGGCGAGGCTCGCCACGCCGGCGCTCACGACGACGGCGATGAGGGCCACGAGCAGCAGGGTGAGCAGCGCCGGGCCGAGTATGTCGCTCCGTCGCAGGTGGTTCATGGTCAGCTCCTCAGCGCCGTCGTCACTCGAACGGGCACGCCGATCCGTACAGGACCTCGATGGCCGTCAGCCCCCCGAGCGGTCGCACGGTCGCCCGGACCCGGCAGCCGGCTCCCGCGCCGGTCGCTTCGATCGTCACGGTCCCGCCCTCCATCGGGCCGGTCACCGTCACCGCACTGTAGCCGCCCCCGCGGAGCGCCGTGGCCATGGCGTCGGCGACGGCCGCCGACGCGGTCGCCGTCGTGTAGGTGCCGGAGAACGGGCCCTCCGCCAGGTCGGCGGGCTGCGCGTCCGGTGGCACCGGGAACGCCGGCGGCAGCGCGTCCCAGATCTCGCCCCAGTCGGTGGTCGTGCGCGCGGGAGTGGCCGCCGGCGTGGCACTCGGCGCACTCGACCCGCCCGCCACCGGCGTCGCGACGAGAGGCGAGGCGATGACCGCCGTCGGCTCAACCGTCGGGCTCGGGCTCGCGCCGCCCCCGACGCATCCGGCGAGGGCAAGGAGCGAGGCCGCTGCGACGAGGATCTGGCCCCACGACATCCGGCCACCCCGGGAGGCTCTCGACGCCAGGCTCGTCTGCGTCATCGGATCGTCCCTCCTTCTTGAACGTCGCGGGGCTCCGCGGTCTCCCATCGTTCCGTATCTTGACTCCGTCCGATCCCGGGGGTGCCGGATCACTGCTTCCCGAACGACGTCCGCAGGAGCTCCCAGAGCTCGTCGCGACCACGGTCCATCCCGAGCGCCCAGATCCCGACCCCCGCGACCCCCGCGCGCTTCGCGAGGAGGTACTTGATGGCGAGGCTCCGCGCGTCGTCGTACCACACCTCCCGGTATGTCCCCGAGGCCGCGTCGCGATAGGTGAAGTGCGGGCTCATCGCGACGGGGTCCCATGCGCGCTCGACCGACGGGTGGGCGCGGAGGAAGTCGACCGCCGCGACGTATCCGACGCTCCACGAGCCACCGTGCTCGGAGGCCGGCGTGCGCACCGCGGCACCGGGCCCCGCATCGAGGACCGGCCAGTCGTAGCCGTAGTACGGCACGCCGAGGATGACCCTGCGTGCCCCGGCGTCGGCGACGAAGCGGTCGAGGGTGGTCCTGACGTCGGCGCCGAGACCGTCGATCGGGGCCACCGGCCCCGCCGCGACCGAGCCGCGCCAGTGGTAGTCGTACGCCATGACGAAGATCCGGTCCACGGAGCCGGCGACCGAGGCGACCTGGGCGTCGGTGGCCGACTGGTGCATGGCGACGGTCAGCTGCGACGTCGGGTCGGCCGCGTGGAGCGCCCGCCCGAAGTCGGCCGCGAACGCCGCGAACTCGTCGGTGAGCCGCGCCGGCAGCGGCTCGAAGTCGAGGACCGCGCCGTCGGCGCGTCGCTCCGCGAGGAGGGCGAGGGCCGCCTCGATGAACCGGTCCCGGGCCTCCATGTCGCCGAGGAACGTCGTCATCGTCGGGAGCGAGTCGCGGTCGAACAGCTGGAAGGTCGGGACGACCCGGACGCCCTCGGCGTGGGCGCGGTCGGTGATCGTCGCCGCGTCCTGTCCCATGTACGCGCGGTAGCCCGGCTTCGTCGTGTCGAGGGCCCCGTCGCGCCGGATGCCGATGCCGAAGAACGCGATCGTCGTGAGGAGGTCGTAGTGGAGATCGTCACCGGTCTCCGCATCGAGCTTCCAGTAGGGGAGGAAGCCGAGGATCTCGTGCGTCACCGGGCGCGGCACGTCGGCACGGCCGAGGACTGGCACGGGCGCGGACGTCGCCAGGGCGCCGCCGGCGGCGGGGGCGGTGACGACCGTGAGGGCTGGCGCCGGCGCGGACCGGGCGCTGCTCCCCGTCACGAGGACGGCGACCGCGAGCGCGAGTACCACGGGCGCGGCGAGGAGCCGCAGCGCGCGGTCACGCGTGGTGGCCGACGGTCCGCGCCGGCGGACGGGCTCGGTCGCGGGTCGGTCGGCGAGGGGTCCGTCGACGCTCATGCCGCCCCGACCGTAGCAGGGTCGCGCCGGACCGTCCCGCGACGGGGCTTGCAGATAGAACAGTCGTTCTGTATCATGGCGACCCGCCGACCCGGATCCTTTCGCCGGCGACCCCGTCACCCGGGCCGGGGAGGGCAGGTGCGATGCCGACCCTCCCGCCGTATGCAGAGCTCCACTGCCACACGAGCTTCTCGTTCCTCGACGGCGCCTCGAGCGCGGACGACCTCGTAGCGCGCGCCGCCGAGCTCGGCCTCGCGGGCCTCGCCGTCACGGAGCATCACGGCCTCTACGGCGCCGTCCGGTTCGTCTCGGCGGCGCGCGAGGCGGGGGTCCACCCGGTCGTCGGGATCGAGATCGAGCTGCTCGACGCGGTCGCGCCCGACCCGCACGGGATCGTCGTCCCGGCGCGCGGCCGGCGCCGCGGCGCGCGAGCCATCCCCCCGGGCGCGCTCGTGGCGGTCCGCGGCGACGGTCGGGGCCGCGGCTCCGTCGATGGCCTCTCCGCCCGCGCGGCCGACGGCCTCCCCGCTCGCCCCCGACCGGAGCGCCCTCGCCTGCCCGGCCATCGCGACCCCGTGCGCGAGGATCTCCGTGGCGTGGGGGAGCGGGAGCGGGGCCCGCACCTCGTCCTCCTCGCGCGGGGAGCCGTCGGATACCGGAGCCTCTGCCGTCTCGTGAGCCGGGCGAACCTCGCCGGCACCAAGGGCGTCCCACGGTTCACGCAGGCGCTCCTCGCCGAGCACGTGGAGGGCCTCGTGGCGCTTTCGGGCTGTCGCGACGGCGAGATCGCGCGGCGGCTCGTCGTCGGCGACCGGGAGGGGGCGCGGGCGGCCGCGGAAGCGTACGCGCGGATCTTCGGCGGCTCCGGCGTCTCCTCGGGCCGGACGGCCTCCACGGCCGGAGCGGCCTCCCCCGGTCGCGGCGCCTCGGGGGGCCCGGTCGCCTCGGCCGGCTTCGTCCTCGAGCTCCAGCACCACCTCCTTCCCGACGACGACTGGCTCGTCGCGGAGACCGTCCGGCTCGCGGGGGAGCTCGGGCTCCCGGTCGTCGTGACGAACGACGTCCACTACGCCCTGCCCGAGGACCGCGAGATGCACGACCTCCTCACGGCGATCCGCCACGGGCGATCCGTCGCCGAGCTCGGCCCGCTCCGGAGGCCGGACGTGGAGTCGTACCTCAAGGGCGCGGCCGACCTGCTCGAGCTCCCGCCGGGCGATGGCGGGACACGCGAGGCGGACCCGGCGACGGCGCGCGCCTGGGCCGAGGGGATCCGGGCCACGGCGGAGCTTGCCGCATCGTGCGAGGCCGGCCTCGAGTTCGAGCGCTACCGGTTCCCGGGCTTCGAGGTCCCGAAGGGCGAGACGCCGTTCAGCCACCTCGAACGGCTCTGCCACGAAGGCGCCCTCCGGCGCTACCACCCGATGACCCCGGCGGTCGTGAGCCAGCTCGCGCACGAGCTCGACGTCATCGAGCGGACCGGCCTCGCCGAGTTCTTCCTCATCTGCTGGGACCTCATGCGCTTCGCGCGCGAGCGGCGGATCCCCGCCCAGGGCCGGGGGAGCGCGGCCGATTCGATCGTCGCGTACGTCCTGGGGATCACGCGGGTGGACCCCATCCGCCACCGGCTCCTCTTCGAGCGGTTCATCAACGAGGGCCGGACCACGTACCCGGACGTGGACATCGACTTCAGCTCGGAGCGGCGCGAGGAGGTCATCCAGTACGTCTACGCGAAGTACGGCCCCGAGCACACCGGGATGGTCTGCAACTTCGTCACGTACCGGGCGCGCTCGGCGATCCGCGAGGTGGGGTACGCGCTCGGCTTCCCGCGGCCGCTCGTGGACCGGGTCGCGAAGGCGGTGGAGACGTTCGACTCGCGGATGATCCGGCGGGACCTCGAGGCGGAGGGCGGCTTCGGGTACCTCTTCGCGCGGCCGGGCGAGGGGGCGCGGCCGGGCGAGATCCGGGCGGCAGCCCGCGACACGCACGCGGCGGATGGCCTGGCACCGGCGACGGCCGGGGGGAGCCGGCCCTCGATCCGGGGCGGCGGCCCGTCGGACGACAAGGGCGGGCCCGGGGACACGCCGGCCAGCGTCGCGTGGCTCCGGGCGGAGGAATCGGCGGCGCAGGCGGATGCCTCCGGGCGCGACGCCGTGTCGGAGGCGGCAGTGGATCCGGGCGCCCCGGCACCCGCCGGGGACCCGCTGGCCCGGCCGCGCGGCGGCTCCACCGTCGGGATGAGCCCGTGGGAGCGCTGGCTCGAGATGTGCGCCCGCATCGACGGCTTTCCCCGCCACCTCTCGATCCACAGCGGGGGGATGCTCGTCACCGCAGTCCCCCTCATCGACATCGCCCCCCTCGAGCGGGCGACGATGCCGGGCCGGGTCGTCGTCCAGTACGACAAGCGCGACGTCGAGACCCTGAAGCTCATCAAGCTCGACCTGCTCGGCCTCGGGATGCTCGCGGCGATGGACGAGGCGCTCCAGCTCATCGAGCATGACTGCGCCGTCTGCATCGACCTCGATCGCCTGCCGGAGGACGTGGACGAGGTCTTCCGGATGCTCCAGGCCGCCGACACCGTGGGTGTCTTCCAGGTGGAGAGCCGGGCCCAGATGCAGACGCTCCCCAAGTCGCGCCCGGCGAACCTCGACGACCTCGTCGTTGAGGTCGCGATCATCCGGCCGGGCCCCATCCAGGGGAATGCCGTCCACCCGTACCTCCGGCGCAAGCAGGGCCTCGAGCCGGTCGAGTACCTCCATCCGGACCTCGAGCCGATCCTCGGTGACACGCTCGGCGTGATCCTCTACCAGGAGCAGGTCATGCAGATCGCCATCGCGGTCGGGGGCTTCACCGCGGGGGAGTCGGACGGGTTCCGGCGCGCGATGGGGACGTGGCGTTCCAGCAGCGAGATGGAGAAGCTCCACGAGCGGTTCGTGGACGGCTGCGTGGGCGGGAGCGGGATGCGGCCGGACGACGCGGAGGAGCTCTTCCGGCGGATCGCCGGGTTCGCGTCGTTCGGGTTCGCGAAGAGCCACGCCGCGGCGTTCGCGCGGACGGCGTACGAGTCCGCGTTCCTCAAGCTCTTCTACCCGGCGCAGCTCATCACCGGCGTCATCAACGCGCAGCCGATGGGCTTCTACCCGGTCGAGGTCCTCGTGAACGACGTGAAGCGCCACGGGGTCGCCGTCCTCCCGGTCGACGTGAACGCGTCGAGCTTCCGCACGACGACCGAGTGGGTCGGCCGGCCGGGGTGGGCGCTCGTGGGCCCCGGC
>JBAWVU010000146.1:0-6614 GCA_037147135.1 Chloroflexota bacterium | reverse complement strand
GCATGGCTCACCCGCGGGATGTGCACGCGGGCGGCCTTGCCCGCCTCGGCGCGCTCGGACGGATGCACCCACGGACGTGCGGTCCACGCGTCGCCGGCCGGCGGCTCGATGTCCCAGACGGCGTCGAGCGCCGCAGCGGTCGCCCCGTCCAGCATCGGGTTCTGTCGGCGCGGAGCCTTCGTCGGCTCGGTCACGGTGTCCCCCCTCAGGGTGTGGCAGTGGCGGTCACGCGGACCACCGGGACGAACGTCATCTGCACGTCGATCGGCGCGCCGAACGCGGTAGAGAGCTGCTGCGCGAGCAGCCCGACGTTTGTGGGCGCCTCGGCCCCGGCGACGACGAGCTTCACGGTATCACCGTCGATCGACCAGTCGGACACCTCGAGGTCGCGGCCGCCGATCCACGCCTTGACGACGGGCGCGCCCGTCCGCGTCCGGACGACCGAGCCGACCTGGGCGGCAGAGTTCCACGCGAGCGGGATGGTGACGATGACGAGCGCGACGAACGCGACGATGAACCCGGTGCGGAGCCGGTGGCGCTCGCGGAGCATCGCCGCGGACGGCGCCGCCCCGAAGAGGATGAAGACGATGCACGCGACGACGACGATCGCCGTGAAGTTCGTCAGGAAGAGGAGGAGCGCGCCGCCCGCGTCGTCGAACCGCTGCAGCTGGAGGCAGATGCCCACGGTGGCGAGCGGCGGGACGAGCGAGACGGCGATCGCGACGCCCGGCAGCGCGTCGGTCCCGGTCCGTCGTCCGGCGACATACGCCCCGGCCGCCCCGGCCGCCATCGCGACCCCGAGGTCGAGCAGGCCCGGGGCCGTCCGCGACTCCATCGACGGCGTGAGGGTGAGCGGATCGGGGAACACGAACGAGACGACGTACCCGATCGCGACGACCATGAGGCTGCCGAGCGCGACCTCGACGAACGTGATCGTCTGCCACCGCGTGCGGCCGGTGACGAGCGCGCCGGCGAGCGCCATGATCGTGCCGCCGAGCGGCGCTACGACCATGGCGCCGATGATCGAGGCGACCGAGTCCTGGTAGAGCCCGAACGAGGCGATGAGGCCGGCGAGCGCGAGCAGGACGACGAACGTCCGGAGCGAGCGCCGGAACTCGGGGCCTTCGGGGAAGAGGTCGTCGAGCTTCGCCGGTCCGAGGGACTGGCGAGCGTCGGGCATGGTCACGTCAGTCCTCGACCTTCGGGACCCCGCGGATGTCGGATCCGCCGTCCACGTGGATCGTCTCGCCGGTGACCTGCGGGGACAAGTGGTCGTTCGTGACGCCGAACACGAGCGCGTGCTTGCCGTCGAGCAGCCCCATCGTCCTCCTCGGTCAGCCTGGCAGCGGATCCACGGTGGACTCGATGGTCGATTCACCGGGCTCGAACGGGCCGCCGGGCGCGAGGACCCTGCCATCCTCGTCGACGATCGGCGCGATCTCCTGGCCGGCCGCCCGCCGGAATATGTACCGGTAGACGTCGCGGGCGGCGACGACCAGCGGGACGGCGATGACGGCACCGAGGACCCCGGCGATCGCCACGCCCGAGAGGATGACCAGCATGATCCACCCCGGGTGGAGGCTCACCTCGTGGCCCTGGATGACCGGCACGAGCACCTGTCCCTCGATGAACGCGACCACCAGGTAGACGATGAGGACGCCGACGAGCATCGCCGGCGAGATGGTGGCGCCGACGATCACCGCCGGCACCATCCCGATGTACGGGCCGAAGTTCGGGATGAGCTCGGTGAACCCCGCGAAGATCGCGAGGAAGAGCGCGTACTGGCCGATCCGGGGGTCGACGGCGAACCCGAGCCCGGTGAGGCCGAGGAAGATCATCACGCTGACCGCGACGATGATGATCGCGAGCGCCCGGATGTAGAGGCCGATGTCGCTCACGGAGATCGCCGTGATCCGTGCCGCGTCGCCGCGCCACTGGTCGGGGAAGGCCCGGCCTGCGGCGCGCGTGAGCTTGTGCAGGTCCTTCGCGACGAAGAAGACGAAGAACGGGATGACCGTCAGCTCGAGGAGCGTCCCGGCGAGCCCGAAGACGCCCGAGAGACCGGTCGCGACGATCTGTCCCCAGTTCAGGTGGGCGATCCAATCCCGGAGGGCGGGCCCCAGGTTCGCGACCGTGTCCTTGACGCTCGCCGGGAGGTCGGATGCGGCGACCTGCGCCTGGATCGACTCGAGCATCGACGGCAGCTTCCTGGCGAACTGCTCGCCTTCGGTGGTGACGACTGTGAAGATCAGGTCGAGGACGAGGAGGCCCGCCCCGACGAGGATGGCGAGCATGATCAGGGTCCCCGCCCAGCGCGGGATGTGGCGGCGGGCCATCCACGAGATCGGCGGGTCGATGAGGTAGACGATGACGATGCCGATGAAGAAGAGCGTGAGGATCCCGGCCGCCATCGCCGCGAGGACGAGGACGATGACGCCGGCGCCGATGGCGACGAGAGCCGGCCGACTCGGCATCGCGAACGGCGGGAACGGCGCCGGTAGAGTGATCGCACCCGCTGCGCCGCCTGGTCCGCTCGTCGCGGCCGTGTCCGCCACCGCGTCGAGGCTCGGGGCTGGACCGGGGTCCTCTCCCGCGATCTGAGCCTGGGTGCCCGCGCTCGGCTCTGTCATGGCTCTCGGCACGGTATCAGATGCGACGGGGCGTCGGAAGCACTCCGGCGGGGACGTCGGACGCCCGACGCGAGGGTCCGGCCGAGCGGTCCGGCGGGTGATTGGGTCGCCGGGCTACGATGCGCGACGTGGCCGGCCCCGACCCGATCCCGACGCCTCCCGCCGAGCTCCGCGAGCGACTCGCAGGAACACGCGGGCTGCTCCTTGACCTCGACGGGGTCCTCATGCTGAGGGGAGCGGCGATCCCCGGCGCGGTCGACGCGATGGAGCGCCTCCACCGGTCCGGGATCCCGTACCGGATCCTCACGAACGCCTCGCTCGTGAGCCGCCGGACGCTCTCGCTCCAGGCCGAGATCCTCGGCTTCCGGATCGCGCCCGATCGCATCGTCTCTGCGCTCTCTGCCACTGCCGCCCACACACGTCGGGCATTCGCCGGACGCCCGATCTACGTCCTCGCCGCGCCCGACGCGCGCCTGGAGTTCGCCGGCCAGTTGCTGGTCTCGCACGCCGAGGCGGACCGCCCCGGGATGGCGGTCGACGCTGTCGTCGTCGGCGACTCGCCCGAGGAGCTGACGTACGCGAACGTGAACCGCGCGTTCCGGTTCCTCCGCGAAGGCGCCGCGTTCATCGCGGTGCACCGCAACCCCTGGTGGACCACTGCCGACGGGCCGACCATCGACGCAGGCCTCTACGTGGTCGGGCTCGAGCACGCGTCGGGGACGACCGCGACCGTGCTCGGCAAGCCCTCGCCGGCGTTCTTCGCGGAAGCGGCTTCGCAGGTCGCCGACGAGATCGCGGCGGCCGCGCCGGAGACCGACGCGGCGGACACGGTCGGCCGTGACCTGGTCATGGTGGGCGACGATCTCGTCACCGACATCGCGGGTGGCCTCGCCGCGGGGCTCCGTGCGGTCCTCGTCCTCACGGGACGCAGCTCCGCGGAGGACGTCGGACGGGCCGCCCGCGGGGAGTCGCCGGCATCGGGCACAGCCATCGTGCCCACCGCCGTCGTCGCCTCCATCGCCACGGTGGCGGACGCGCTCGGCTGATCCGCCGCGAGAGGGCCGTTCCTCCCGGAAAGAGGGCCTCCATTTCCCTCTGGACGAGGACGACTCCCCGCCCTACCGTCGAACGCGCGACAACCCATGCAAGGATGAGCTGATGATGGATGGCTGGACCGGGCAGTTCCTGCGGGTCGACCTGACGTCGAGGACGTACAGGATCGAGACGTTCTCGGAGGAGTTCGCCCGCACCTGGATCGGCGGCCGCGGCTTCGCCGTCAAGATCCTCTACGACGAGCTCGCACCCGGGATCGACCCGCTCGGGCCGGACAACAAGCTGGTGGTCTCGGTCGGCCCCATCTCGGGCATCCCGGCCCCCAACACCGGCAAGACGATCGTCGCCGCCAAGTCACCTGCGACCGGCGGATACGGCGACGGCAACCTCGGCACGCGCGTCACGGACCAGCTCCGCAAGGCGGGCTATGACGCCCTCATCGTCGAGGGTCGGGCCGACCGACCGACCCTGCTGTACATCGAGGACGACCGGGTCGAGTTCCTGCCCGCGGACGAGGTCTGGGGCAAGGGCACCATCGCGACGAACGACTGGATCTACGCCCGCTACGGCAAGGGCGTCGGGGTCCTCAACATCGGCCAGGGCGGCGAGAACATGGTGAACTTCGCCGTCGTCCGGAGCATGGAGGGACGCTCGGGCGGCCGGCCCGGCATGGGTGCCGTCATGGGCTCCAAGCTCCTCAAGGCGATCGTCGTGAAGGGCTCGAAGCCGATCCCGCAGGCGTTCCCCGCCGAGATGAAGACGCTCGGCCGGGACGACCTTCGGACGGTCCACCAGATGGACAAGGACGCCGCATGGTCGATCCAGGGCACGGACGGCGTCCTGCCGTGGTGCAACGAGGTCGCGGCACTCCCGGTCCACAACTTCCACGGGACACACCACCCGGACGCGTGGAAGGTGGACGGCGAGCGGGTCAACGCGGCGCGGGTCGCCACGTACGGCTGCCCCAACTGCACGATGCGGTGCGGCATCGCCATCCCGGACGACGAGGGCCGCGAGGCGGAGGTCGACTACGAGAACATCGGCCTCCTGGGGCCCAATCTCGACATCTACGACCTCGAGCAGGTCGCCGCGCTCAACTGGCTCTGTGACGACTACGGGCTCGACACGATCTCGGCGGGCAGCGTGCTCGGCTTCTATGCCGACGCCATCGAGCAGGGCGCCGCCCCGGGCGACCTCCGGTTCGGAGACGCGGCCGGGATGAAGAAGGTCCTCGGCATGATCGCCCTGCGCGAGGGCGAGATCGGTGACCTGCTCGCCAACGGGACGCTGCGCGCGGCCCGGGCGTTCGGCCACGGGTCCGAGGACTACGCCATGCAGGTCAAGGGCATGGAGATCTCGGCCTACAACTGCAAGTTCATCCCGGGCATGGCCCTGGCGTTCGGCGTGAGCCCGATCGGCGCCCACCACAAGGAATCGTGGATCATCACGTTCGAGGTCAACCAGACCACCCGCGGGTCGTACGGGCGCGACAAGGCCCAGAAGGTCGTCGACCTGCAGCGCATCCGCGGCGGGCTCTTCGAGTCGATCGTCACGTGCCGGTTCCCCTGGGTGGAGCTCGGCTGGGGCGTCGAGCACTACCCGACGTACTTCAACACCATCACGGGCAGCGACTGGAAGCTCGAGGACTTCTGGCCGATCTCCGACCGCATCTACGCCCTCATGAAGCTCTTCTGGCTCCGTGAGCACCCGGACACGGACCGGTCGGCCGACCTCCCGCCGGCCGCGTGGTTCGATCCTGCCAACGTGGACACGGAGGGTCCTATCGCCGGCATGCACCTGGAGTACGACAAGTACGACGACCTGCTCCAGCACTACTACGACATCCGCGGGTACGACCGGCGCGGCATCCCGACGATGGCCACCCTGGAGCGGCTCGGGCTCGCCGCCGAGGCGGCGGCCGCGGCGGAGCACGCGACGATCACGTGAGATGAAGGTCACGGTCAAGCTCGCGGGCGGGTTCGTCCACACGGTGGGGTTCAGCAAGAAGGAGATGGACGTCGAGCCCGGGACGACGGTCGGCGACATCCTGGCGGCGATCGCCATCGACCCCACCCGGCCGATGATCGTCGCGAGGAACGGCTGGGCTGTCGCGCCAGACGAGGAAGTGAGGGCCGGCGACAGGATCCTCGTCTCCCCGATCTTCTCCGGAGGGTGAGCGCGCCGCGCCGCCCGTCCGCGCGCCCATCGGCTCTCCTGGGACGAGTCCCGACGGCTATACTTCCATGCACGCTGCATAGAACTTATGCGCCACGGCGGCCCAGGGTGCGCCGCCGCCGCGCCCGACGGACGCGCGCCACAGAGGTGACACGATGAACCAGGCGCCGAACGGGCCTGCCCTCGCGGCCGACAGCGACCACTCCGCGCCCGAGCGCACGCGGCTCGGTGAGCTCTCCGCTCCCGAGCTCGTCACGGCCGTCCCGGGCCCCAGGGCGCTCGAGCACATCGCGTTCGACGAGACGTACACCTCGCCGAGCCTGCCGCGGGCGTACGGGATCGTCCCGGTGCGCGGCGAGGGCGCGATGATCGAGGACATCGACGGGAACCGCTTCCTCGACTTCTGCGCCGGCATCGCGGTGAACGTCACCGGGCACTGCCACCCGCATGTCGTGGAGGCGATCCGGCGCCAGGCCGGCGAGCTCCTCCACTACAGCGCGTCGGACTTCTACCTGCCGATCTACGCGCACCTCGCCGCGGAGCTCGAGCGCATCGCGCCGATGCGCGGGAAGAGCCGCGTCTTCCTCGGGAACAGCGGGGCGGAGGTCGTCGAGGCGGCGATCAAGCTCGCGCGGTATACGACGGGCCGCCAGTACATCGTCGGCTTCCTCGGCGGCTTCCACGGCCGCACGTACGGGGCCGTGAGCCTCACGGCGAGCAAGGCCAAGTACCACGCCCACTTCGGGCCGCTCCTGC
>JBAWVU010000145.1:0-6651 GCA_037147135.1 Chloroflexota bacterium | reverse complement strand
GCTCGGTCCCACTGCGCTGACGGTCCGCGCCGACCCGGACGCGACGTCCATCGCTCCCGTGGCTGCCGTCATCCCGGCGACCCTCGTCGCGATCCCGGTGGAGGTGAGCGACACGTTCGAGGCGACCGGCAAGCGGGTCGAGGAGACGAAGGCGGCCGGGTCCGTGACGTTCATCAGCAAGGACCCGACCCGGTCGAACGCGATCCCGGCCGGGAGCGTCGTCCGCACGGACGGCGGGATCGGGTTCGCGACGCGCACGGCGATCACGATCCCCAAGGCAAAGATCGAGGGCCTGACGATCATCCCGGGGACGGCGGACGTGGCCGTCGTGGCGGTGAAGGGCGGGCCAGAGGCGAACGTCGCGGCGAACACTATCCGTATCGTCCCCGCGGCCGAGGACCCAGTGCTCCTCGAGGTGCGCAACCGCGCCTCCACCAAGGGCGGGACGCGGAAGTCGTTCCCCGTCGTGGCGCAGGAGGACGTCGATGCCGCGGTGAAGACGCTCCAGCGACGGCTCGACGCGCGGTTCAAGGACGCGGCCGCCGACCCGACCCGGGTCCCCGACGGCATGGAGGTCGTCCCGGGGACCGAGGTGCCCGGGCCATCCGCGGCGACGCCCGACCCGGAGTCGCTCGTCGGCGCCGAGGTCGAGGCGTTCGACCTCACGCTCTCGGCGGACGGGACGATCACCGCGTTCGCCCCGCGCGACGCCGAGGCCGTTGCCACGGCACGGCTGGCCACCAGCGTCCCGGACGGCTACACGCTCGTCGAGGGGTCCACGACGGTCGAGGTGGGCGAGGCGACGCCGGACGGGACCGCGGCCGAGGTCGACACGACCGCGACCGGAGCGATGACGCGGACGATCGATGCGGACGAGGTACGCGCCATCGCGAAGGGCAAGAGCCCGGCCGACGCCGAGCGCGTGCTCTCGACCCTCGGCCACGTGACGATCGTCACCTGGCCCGCGTTCCTCCCGGGCATCACGGACGCGGTCGACCGCATCGAGGTGCGGATCGAGCCCTCCGGCAGCGGGCCGAGCCCGACCCCCACCGCATCACCGGCAAGGAGCGGGGCACCCGTCCCGTGACCCGCCTGCTCGGGATCGACCTCGGCGACCGACGGATCGGCCTCGCGATCGCGGACGTGCCGGACGGACCCGTGACCCCGTACCGGACGATGGCCCGCGCGGCGACCGTCGAGGGCGACGCCGATGCCCTCCGCGCGATCGTCGCGAGCGAGTCGGTCGACGAGGTAATCCTGGGATTGCCGCTACACTTCGGCGGGTCCGAGGGCCACCAGGCCGCGGTCACACGCTCCTGGGGCGAGACGATCGCGGCGGCCCTGGACGTCCCGGTCCACCTCCGCGACGAGCGGCTCACGAGCGAGCGAGCCGCGGACCGGATGGGACCGATGAAGCGCGGCCGCTCCGGCGGGCCGCCCACCACGACGCAGCGACGGGCGTATCGCGCTCGACTGGACCGGGAGGCGGCGGCGATGATCCTCCGGGACGAGCTCGAGGCACGAGCCGGGAGACACGAGTGACGATCCGCGGTGGCGGCGGCCCCCGTTCGGACGATCGCACGCGCAGCTATGCGCCCTCGCAGGCCGAGCTCCGCGACCCCGTCACGCGCGCCCGCGCCGCTCGCGAGATGCGGACCGGTCGCAAGGGGCTCGCCGGACGTCGTGTCGCGGCGATCGCGGGGATCCTCGCCGTCGTCGCGGCGGTCCTGCTCGGGAGCTTCATCGCCTTCACCACGGTCCTCCGACCGGCCGTCGCCGGCTGGGTCGCGGGGATGGCGTATGACAGCCCGAGCCTCCTCGGCGTCGGGTGGATCTCCGACCTCGTCCACGACGACCTCGGCGCGGCGCTCACGGACAAGGCCTCGACCGACCCGTCGGAGGTCGACTTCGCGGTCCAGCAGGGCGACACCGCCGCCGGGATCGCCAACCGGCTCGCGGCCGAGGGCCTGCTCAAGGACCCACGCGCATTCGTCTACCTCACGACGAGCAAGGGCCTCGCGAGCCAGCTCGAGGCCGGGACATTCGTGCTCCGGAAGGACATGACGCCGGGGCAGCTGGTCTCGGCCCTCCTCGAATCCAAGGTCTTCGCGACGACGATCGCCCTGCGGGATGGCCTCCGGATCGAGCAGATCGCGGCGTACCTCCAGACGCTCCCGCTGAAGATGGACGTGTCGGAGTTCTACTCGATCGCGACCAGGCCACCGGCTGCGCTCCTCGCCGACTACCCCTGGCTCAAGCTCCCGAAGGGGGGGTCGCTCGAGGGCTACCTCGCGGGCGGGATCTACGGGGTCGACCCCCGGATCGAGCCGGAGGCACTCGTCCGGAAGCTGCTCGACGCGTTCGCCGCCGAGATGGGCGACCGCCTCGACGTCCCTGCATCGCGTGGGCTCTCGCTCCACGAGGTGGTGACGCTCGCGTCGATCGTCGAACGTGAGGCCGCGGTGGACAGCGAGTACGCGAAGATCGCCGGGGTATACCAGAACCGGATCGACGAGGGGATGCTGTTCAACGCGGACCCGACGGTGATCTACGGCCAGGACACCGTGAACCTCAAGGGTTTGGCGTTCGACCAGTGGCCGACGTACTCGTTCTGGGAACAGATCGGAAAGCCGCTCGCCGACGTCAAGCTCCCCACGGCCCTCGCGAGCTTCCAGACCTATGTCAACCCGGGGATGCCGGCGTGGCCGATCGCGACGCCGACGCTCAAGTCGATCGACGCGGTGCTCAAGCCGGACACCGCGGGCGGCTACCTCTACTTCGTCGCGATCCCGGACGGCGGCGGGAAGCACGCGTTCGCCAAGACCTACGAGCAGCACCTCGCGAACTTGAAGAAGTACGGGTACGAGTGATCGACGAGCCGACCGCCTCGCCCGCTTCTCGCGAAGGCCGGGTGTCCGAGCGACGTCCGGATCCGTCCGACTTCCCGTCGCCGCCGACCGCACACGACTTCCGCCGGTGGGAGGAGGCGGACGCGGCCGCGCGCCCGGCCCGCCTCCTGCGCGTTCGGGATCGACTGACCGAGCACGGGCTCGACGCGTACTTCGGCGTCCGGCCGGAGCACATGCGGTACCTCACCGGGTTCCGGCTCGCCGACGGCGAGGAGAAGGTCGCCGGCCATTCCGGGAAGTTCATCGTCGGCGCGGACGAGGTGGTCGTCCTCGCCGATACCCGCTACACGGTCCAGGCGTGGCGCGAGGCGCCCGAAGCGCGCGTCGAACCGGTCACGTACGACCTGCCGGCGTGGTGGGGAGAGCTGGTGGCGTCGGTGGCCGCACGCCGCGTCGGCGTGGAGGCCGGCCACGTGAGCCATGCCCTCTGGACGGCGCTGCAGGCGGCCGCGCCGCATGTCGAGCTGGTCCCCGTGGACGGTTGGGTCGAAGCTGATCGCGCGACGAAGGAGCCGGCCGAGGTCGAGCGCATCCGGGCCGCATGCGCCGTCGCCGACCGTGCGCTCACGGCGCTCCTCCCGGAGATCCGGCCCGGGGTCACCGAGGCGGCGCTCGCGTGGCGCCTCGAGACGCTCATGCGGACGAGCGGCGCGGAGGCGCTCGCGTTCGACGTCGCATGCCTCGCCGGGCCCGAGGCCGCGCTGCCGCACGGATCCCCCGGCGACAGGCCCGTGCTCGACGGGGCGGTCCTCCTCTTCGACTTCGGGGCGCAGGTGGCCGGCTATCGGAGCGACATGACGCGCACGCTGTTCGTCGGTGAGCCCAGGGCGCGCGACCTCGACCTCTATGGCGTCGTCGCCTCGGCGCAGCAGGCCGCGATCGACCTCGCCGCGGGTGCGGCCGCGCGAGGTGCGACGCTTCCCAGCGGACGCGAGGCCGACGCGGCGGCCCGTGACGTCATCGTCGCAGCCGGTCACGGGGAGCATTTCGGCCACGGGACGGGGCACGGGATCGGTCTCGCGACCCACGAGCTTCCGAGCCTGAGCCGGCAGGCGGCGGAGACGCCGCTCCCGTCGCCGACCGTGTTCAGCGTCGAGCCCGGCATCTACCTCGAGGGCGAGACCGGCGTCCGCATCGAGGACCTCGTCCACCTGGACGCCGAACGGGGGGTCGCCGAGCTCCTCACGGGCTTCCCGCGAGGCATCCTCGTCCTGGGGTGAGTGCGGATCGACGCGCCCGGTGTGTCGCCGCGGCCGCCGCGGTGGCCGCGGCCCAGGGCCTCAGCCTGACGGATCCGGTCGTCATCGCGGAGGGCTCCAGGGTCCTCGTCCACCTCCGCCCGGCGCCGGTGGTCGCGCGAGTCGCGGCGAGCACGCCGGGTGTCCGTCCCGACGTCGGCACCTGGTTGGAGCGGGAGCTCGCGGTGGCCACATTCCTCGCCGGTCGGGGAGCGCGGGTGGTCCCGCCGACCGATCTCGTGCCGCCGGGACCGCACCGCGCGGGATCGCTCACCGTCACCCTCTGGGCCTTCGTGGACCACGCCCCCGGGGCGAGGTTCGACGGCGCGTCGGCCGGGCGGGCCCTCGCCGAGCTGCACGAGGCGCTCGCGCCGTACCCGGGAGATCTGCCGTTCCTCGATCCGGCCCTCGATAAGGTGGCGCGCCTCATCGATGCCGTCGAGCGCGCAGGAGCGCTCTCGCCCGGCGATGCCGGCCGTCTCCGGCGCGAGCACGCCGGCATCGAGCGTGCGATGCGTGCCGCCGACCACTTCCAGCCGCTCCACGGGGATGCCTGGGCGGGCAACCTGGTGGTGTCGCAGGGAGAGCTCCTCTGGACGGACTTCGAGGACGCCTGCATCGGTCCGATCGCGTGGGACCTCGCCTGCCTCCGGATGGACGGGCCGACGGGCGGCGGATTCGAGATCACGACCTGCGCAGGCGTCTCCGATGCGGACCTGGGCCCGTTCCTGCGAGCGCGCGAGCTCCAGACGGTCGCGTGGGCGTTGATGCGGGCGACGCGGGACCCGGGTCGGCGGCGTCTCGCGCGGCAGCAGCTGGCGGCGTGGCTGGACGGCCCGGCACGGC
The DNA here is from genome assembly GCA_037147135.1 of Chloroflexota bacterium. Classification (GTDB taxonomy): domain Bacteria; phylum Chloroflexota; class Limnocylindria; order Limnocylindrales; family CSP1-4; genus CAIYQJ01. The sequence continues at coordinate 1,658 of JBAWVU010000145.1, read as the reverse complement.
CGCTCAGCTGACGCTACCCTCACGCGATGGATCCGTCCGGCCTCGTCGACCAGATCATGGGCGTGACGATCGCGTCGATCGTCGCGAGTCTCTTCGTCACGGTCCTGATCGTCGTCCTCATCCTCGGCGTCGTCGTCTGGGCGATCAGACGTGCGGCGCCGCCCCAGGAGGACCCGGCGATCACCGAGCTCAAGGCGCGGCTCGCGCGCGGCGAGATCGACCCGATCGAGTTCCGCGTGCGCGCGGAGGAGATCGACCGCCAGAGCTGAACGTGGGCTGGGCGAGGGCCTCGGCTACAATCGGTCGGGACACAGAGCAGATCCAGCCGGCGTCCATGCCTCCGTGCCGGCCTTCGCACCGGGAGCACCCCTCCGATGATCTCCACCGGCGAGCTGCGCAAGGGCGTCGTCATCGAGCTCGATGGCGACCTCTGGCAGATCCTCGACTACCACCACATCAAGATGGGACGCGGCTCCGCGCAGGTCCGGATCAAGCTCCGCAACGTGAAGAAGGGCTCGACGGTCGAGCGCAGCTTCCAGGCGGGCGAGCGGTGGCCGCGCGCCTCGATGGAGCGCCGCCCCGCGCAGTTCCTCTACCGCGACGGCGACGAGTTCCACTTCATGGACTCAGATACGTACGACCAGTTCATCCTGTCCGCGGAGCAGCTCGACGACGCGGTGAACTACCTGAAGGATTCGCAGATCATCGATCGCGTGAGCTACCAGGGGGAGACGATCGGCGTCGAGCTGCCGGTCAACGTGGAGCTCACGGTCAGGGAGACAGAGCCCGGATACGCGGGCGACACCGCGTCGGGGGCACGCAAGGGCGCGACGCTCGAGACCGGGCTCGTCGTCTCCGTCCCGCTCTTCATCGTCGAGGGTGACGTCCTGCGGATCGACACCCGCACCGGCGAGTACGTCACGCGCGTCTGACGCGGACGCCCGCCGCCGGGCAGGCCAGTGCCCCGATGGAGCTCCGGACGTGACCGAGCAGCCAGTCGACCGCAGCCTCGGCCTCCGCGTGCTGAGCGTCGGGGACGTCACGCGCGCGCTCCGCGATGCGCTCCGCTCGGACCCGCTACTCCGCGACGTGTGGGTGGAGGGCGAGGTCGGCCGCGTCTCGATCTCGACTGCCGGCCACGTGTACTTCTCGCTCAAGGACGACCGCGGGCTGCTCGAGTGCGTCATCTTCGCCCGGGAACGCGCCGCATCGGCCTTCGATCCGCAGGCCGGGCACCAGGTCGTCGTCCACGGGCGGATCGACGTCTTCGAGCAGCAGGGCCGGGTCCAGCTGTACGTCGACGCGGTCCAGCCGGCAGGCTTCGGCGACCTCGCCCTGCGCGTCGAGGCGCTCAAGGCACGGCTCGTTGCGGAAGGGCTGTTCGAGGCTGCGCGGAAGCGGCCCATCCCCGCGCGCCCGCACCGGATCGCCGTCGTCACGAGCCCGACCGGTGCCGTCTGGCACGACATCCGCACCGTCGTCGAGCGGCGCTGGCCGCTCGTCGAGCTCGCGCTCGCGCCCTGCCTGGTCCAGGGTGACGGAGCGCCCGCGTCCATCGTCGCCGCGTTCCGGCGCATTGCCGCCCTGGCGCCGGGCGACCGTCCCGACGTCGTCATCCTCGCGCGCGGATCACCCCCTCGTCGTTGAAGGCGGCGAGG
>JBAWVU010000144.1:0-6654 GCA_037147135.1 Chloroflexota bacterium | reverse complement strand
CCCGTACGCCGTCGACCTGCTCCTCCACGAGGCCCGGCACAGCGAGGGCGGCTATCCGCACACGTGCGGCGCGGGGGACGACAGCACGATCGGCTACATGGGCGGGTGGGCGATCGTCTACTACTACCACACGTGGCTGGCCCTCCATGGCGATCCGGTCTACCTCGCGCCACCAGCCGACGCGCCCTCGTGGCAAGGGCTGCCACCAGGGGAGTTCTACCGGCAGGAGGAGCTGTGGTACGCGCAGCAGATCAAGGACCTGCGCTTCTGCCTGGAGCCAAGCTGAGGGCCGCCGGACCACAGTGACTCCGTGCCCGGGCTCCGTGCCACGGACGCGTCCGGGCGCCGAAGGGCCCGGGTCCCGACGCGGGTCCGTGTGGCCCTTGGCGGATGGCCGGTGCCGGACGTAGCGTGCGGGTCGGGGGACAGCGCGAGAAGAGCAGGAGGACCGACGACCATGTGGCTCGGGAACAGGATCGCTCGCCGGATGGCCCCGGCGTTCGTCGCGCTCATCGCACTCGTGCTCACCGCCGGTCCCGTCGCCGCGGCCGAGCACTACCGAAGCTCGGGTCCGCTGTATGCCGACTCGGGCTTCGGCGATCGATACGGCACCTCCTATCTCGACCGCTACTTCGGCGGAAGCCCCGTCGGGCCGACCAAGACGACGGTCCGGATCGTCGCCTACCACCTCGCGCCGTCGACGCGGTACCAGGCGGCCGTCGCCGCCGGCTACTGTGCGTCGGAGGGGTACAAGCTCGCCGGATTCACCGTGACGACCGGGTCGACCGGTGCCGTCAACCGGACGGTCCTCATGGGTGCCTCGGCGCGCAACGCGATCCAGCATGCCTACGACCATGGCTCCCCGATCATCGTCCTCGTCTGGAACGGGGACGAGTACTACTGCGGCAAGGTGGGAAACCCCAAGTTCGTCCCGTGAGGACCTGACGACCGACGAAGGATCGGGGCCGGCGACTTCGACCACGTGGCCGACAGGATCGCCATCGGACGAGGCGCGCGAGATGAGCGCCTTCCCTAGCGGACGGCGGATGTACGAGCTGATGGTCGGCTACCGGCCCACAGCGGAGTCCGATCCGCCTGCGACGCCGGCCATGCACGCGGTGCGGGACCGCCGGGCATCGTGCCGGGCTCATGCGCGGGCGGCCGCCTTCCGGATCCCCGCCGTGATGCCCGGGTAGGGCCCGGGGCGTCGGTCCCTCAGTGCGCCCGACGGACGGCGCGCAGCCTGGCGGGCGCCGTCCCGGCGGCCTTCCCGGGTGCTCTCTCGCGCAGGGCGTGCATCTCGTCGTCAAGTGCGAAGGCTGGCACCGGACGTCCGAAGAGGTACCCCTGGCCGAGATCGCAGCCGTACGAGATGAGCAGGGCCGCCTGCTCCTCGGTCTCGATCCCCTCGGCGACCGAGACGAGGCCGAGGTCGTGGCCGAGCTTCACCACCGCCTGGACGAGGCTCCTGTCGCCTCCCTCGCCGAGCGCCGCGATGAATGAGCGGTCGATCTTGAGCTCGTCGACGGGCAGGTCGCGCAGGACGCTGAGCGACGAGTACCCGGTCCCGAAGTCGTCGATCGAGATCCGAACGCCGAGCGCCCGCAGGGCGGCGAGGACGCTGAGCGCGCTCGGACCTTCCGACGCGAAGACGCTTTCCGTGATCTCGAGCACGAGGCGCTCGGCGGGGAACCCCGTCCGTCGCAGGATCTCGTCGACATCCTCGATGAACCGCGGCTCGAGCTGCCGGACAGACACGTTGACGTTCGCATCGAGCGGGGTGGTCGCTTCATGCCCCGTCCATCCGCTGACGGTGAGGACCGCCTGCTCGAGGACCCAGCGTCCCATCGCGGCGATGTCGCCGCTCCGCTCGGCGAGCGGGATGAAGTCGTTCGGCATCACGAGCCCGCGGGCCGGATGGTTCCACCGCAGGAGCGCCTCGACCCCCACCACCTTCCCGCTGGCGAGGCGGCGGATCGGCTGGAAGAAGACCTCGAGCTGTCCGGCGAACAGAGCGCCTCGCAGGTCCGCCTCGAGCTTCGAGCGGTCCAGGGTCGCGTCGAACATCGCCTTCTCGAAGACCCGGAAGCTGCCTCGGGCCTCCCGTTTGGCCGCGTACATCGCGATGTCGGCGTCGCGAAGGATCTCGCCGGGCCTGGATCCGGGATCCTCGGCGCGGACGATACCGATGCTGCACGTGAGCGTGACCACACCCTCTTCCACCTCGATGGACGGGCGCAGCGCGTCAAGGATGCGATCCGCGATCGTGACCGCGCCGTCCACGGAGCTCGTATCGTCAAGCAGGACGGCGAACTCGTCGCCACCGAGCCGCGCGGCGGTGTCCCCGAGGCGGATGGCGCCCACGATCCGCTTGCCGACCTCGATGAGGACCGCGTCGCCCACCGTGTGGCCGGCCGAATCGTTGACGTCCTTGAAGTCGTCGAGGTCGAGGTACAGCAGCGCCGGCGCGACGCCGTGGCGCGGGCCGCGTCGAAGCGCCTGGGCGATCCTGTCCGTCAGGAGGGCGCGGTTCGCCAGGCCGGTCAACGGGTCGTGGAACGCCTGCTCGCTCAGCTGCTCCTCGAATCGCCGACGCTCGGTCACGTCGCGCATCGTCACGACCAGTCCGGCCACGACAGGGTCGTCAAGGAGGTTCGTGACGCTCATCTCGACATCTCGCGGCTCGCCGGCGATCGCCCGGACGCGAGACCGGATCGCCTCCCCGGCACTGGGCCGCGCGGCCGCCATCCGGAGCAGCTCGAGCGCGAGCGGAACGGCGTCCGGCTCCAGGAGTGTGTCGAGGTTCTGCCCGAGGACCTGCTCGGCGGGCCGCCCCACGAGGTTGTGCACCGATGGGGTGATGTACGTGATGCTGAGGTCCGCGTCGACCACCGCGATCACGTCGCTGGCGTTCTGGATGATGGCCTGGAAGCGAGCGGCGCTCTGGATCGATGCACGCTCGGCGAGGAGCCGGGCGTTCTCGCGAGCGACGAGCACCTGGCGTGCCACCACCAGGCCCGTCACCGCGATCGCTCCCGCGACGAGCACCCGGAGGGTGGGCGACTGGTTCTCGGTGGCGACGAGCAGCAGGCCGTAGACGGCCACGACGGCGAGATACGGCAGGATGGAGATCGGGCGGACCGGCTCCGACCGCGGGACGCTCCGGCGGGGATCGCCCAGCGTGCGCGCCTGGACGAGCGCGCCGAGGCCCATGGAGATCCAGCCGAGGAGGTAGCACGCGTCCATCCACGTGCCCGACTCGTACGTGGCTTCCAGCGAGAGCCGGGCGTAGGAGAGATCGCCGACCACGTTGAGAGCGAGCCCGAACCCCATGAGAGCGAACGCGCCGCGCGCGGTCCCGACGAGCGGGTTCATGAACGTCATCGCGAGCGCGAACACGACCACGAGGTCCCCCACCGGGTACGCGAGGGCGATGAGCGTGTCGACCACGCCGCTCGACGGCGCGGCGACGACGGGCTCGAGGACCAGGTACCAGACGACCGTGGTCGAACCGGCCATGATGATCGCGAGGTCGAGGAGCGCCCGTGTCGGGTTGTCCGGCCGCTCGCGCGGGAGGAGGACGAGACCCAGGACGAGCACCGGGTAGAACGCGATGTACCCGATGTCGGCGATCGACGGGTACGGCGACTGGCCGAGGACGACCTCGATGATGAACCAGGTGATGTCGGCCGCGCAGTACACGGCCAAGGAGAGGGCGATCAGGAACCAGGCACGTCGAAGCGCGCGACCACGGGCACGACGCGCCGCGAGCAGTGCGAACGCGGTCGAGAGTATGCCGATCGGGATGAACGCAGAATCGGCGATCGCGAGCTGGAGGTCCGGGCCGCCCCAGCCGAAGGCCTGCCACCCGAGGTAGATCCCGCCGTATAGCACCATCGCCCCGGCGAGGAACAGGTCCGCGCCGGGCAGGCGAAGCGGCTGCGCGACACCACGCCGCGGTGCGGTGGAACCCCCGAGCTCCATCAGCGGGTCCGATCCTCTCTTGGACGCGTGACGGTATCTAACTCCTCGGCCCCTCGTCGCGCAAGAGTCGATCGTGCCCATCGGTGGATCTGCGGGCGGTGGCCAAGCGGACGCGGCGACGTGGACGCGTGCGTGGCCGCGTGCGACCCCGTCCTCGGTGAGCGGTCGCGGTGACGCGACGTCCACCCGGTCTCGCGACCATCGTGGCGACCTCCGCGGACTTGCTCGTCGTGTCGAAGTCCGCGCCGGCCGGTACGTGCGCCTCGCCGAACGTCCGCGCCGGGCGATGAGCCCGCTCCCGCGGTCGCGGCGCACACTGCGTCCCATGCAGTACGACCTCGACCGATTCGTCGACGAGCAGCAGCACGTCTACGACCGCGTCCTCGACGAGCTGCGGCGAGGGCAGAAGTCCGGCCACTGGATCTGGTTCATCTTCCCGCAGATCGAGGGGCTCGGGTCCAGCGAGATGTCGCGGCGCTTCGCGATCTCGTCCCTGGACGAGGCGCGCGCGTACCTGGCGCACCCGCTGCTCGGCCCGCGCCTCCGCGAGTGCGCCGACATCGTCCTCGCGACGCGAGGGAAGTCCGCGGAGCAGATCTTCGGCCCGATCGACGCGATGAAGCTCCGCTCGTGCGCGACGCTGTTCCACCGCGCCGCGCCCGACGAGCCGGTGTTCACCCAGGTGCTGGACCGCTACTTCGGCGGCGTCGGGGACCAGGCGACCGACGCGAGGCTCTGAAGAGGCGTCAGAGCAGCACTCCGCGACTGCCCCGTCGCCAGCCCCACGAACCGGGCCATCGCGCGACGCAGGCCGGCGTCGAGCCAGGCTGGTCATCATCGACGCACGGGTTCCGCGATTCAGATCCCCAGCAGCGCCGCCGGCACCACGGCGATCCCGTCGCGCCGGCGGTACGCCTCTGGCCCGGTGGAGATGACGACCGCATCGAGCAGATCAGGGCCGATGCGGTCGTGGAGCCAGGCGAGGTGACGCACGTGGTCGTCCGTGATCGTGCGAGCGAGCTTCACCTCGACGGCGACGATCCGCTGGTCCGCGCGCTCCACGATCAGGTCCACCTCGTGGTCCCCGTCACGCGTCCGGAAGTGGGAGACCCTGGCCTCGGCGGCCTGCGCATACACGCGCACGTCGAGGGCGACCTGCGACTCGAATAGGGCGCCGAAGAGCGTGGCGTCCCGTCTGGCCAGCGGACCCGCCGGCGCTCCCTCGAGGAGGGAGTCGATCGTCGCCCCGCGGAGCCGTGCGGCGAGCGCCGGGTCGGCGAGCTGGTGCTTGGGGGACCGGGCGAGCCTCGCGAGCTCGTTTAGCTGAGGGATCCATGCGGGGATGGGCTCGACGACCCAGAGACGCTCGAGGGTATCCATCCAGTGAAGGGCCGTCGCCCGGGCCGGCTTCTCGTCGCTCCCTGCGGTCGCGGCGTCGCGGATCTTCTCGTACGAGGTCGTTGACGAGAGCGCGGACGCGTACGCCCGCATCCATCGCCGCAGGGCGGCCTGGTTGCGGACCTGCGCTCCTCCGAGATCCTCGAAGTCGCGGTCGACGATGCGTTCCAGGTAGCCGTCCAACTGGGCGCGCACGGCTCGTTCGGGCAGGTCGCGCAGGCCTGGCAGTCCAGACGCGAGCATCTCGTGTGCATATCGCTCGGCCGTCACGTCGGTCGTGCCGCCGATCTCCGGCCTGTCGCCACCGAGCAGCCGAGCCAGGCTCACGGTGGGCACGACCACGCCGCGTTCGGCGAGCGTCATGGACCGCATGCGGAGCGAGACGATGCGTCCCGCTCCCGTATGGGTCGGAGGGTTCCTGGCCGCTGCGGATCCGGTCAGGAGGTACTGTCCCGGCGTATGGTCTCGATCGACGGCGCGTCGGACGAGGTCCCACGTCTCGGGCAGGAGCTGCCACTCGTCGATCAGGACGGGGCGGGCGCCGGTCGTGACACGTTCTGGCCCGGCCCGGACGATCTCTCTCGCCCCGGCGTCGTCGAGCCGGTAGGCCGTGGCGGCGCGGCCGAGGGCGGTCTCCGTCTTGCCGACCGCGCGCGGCCCCTCGATCGCGATCGCCGCGACCCCGGTCATCAGCTCGTCCAGCTCGTTGTCGATGACGCGCCTGCGGTAGTCGACGACCATGGGTCACCTTCACCTTCGCCATCCGCGGCATCGCTATTATACGGGGCGCGGGACTCCTACCATACCAGGCGCGGACTCCGGACGCTACCATCCGCGGGCTCATGCCGACTCTGGACGCCGCGGGGATCGAGGTTCTCGCCGGGACGACCCATCGGTCATCGGGCGTCGAGGTGCACCGCTTCGCCGAACCGGCACGAGTGATCGAGGGACCCAACGGCCGCTATGGTTCGACGTGATACGGGCACTCAGGTGTCTGCACGTGAGCGAGGGGACACCGCTGACAGCGACCACGAAGCGGTCTCTTGTCGCGATCATGATCCTGGCGATCGCCGGCATGGCTTTGATGGCCGGATGCAAGGGAGGCGGTGATCCCAAGGAACTGGGCCAGGAACGGCCCGAAGTGACGGCCTCCGGAAGTGCCGCGGCAGCGACAGGAAGCGCGGCGGCAACAGAAGCTGCGGCAGCGACGGGAACCGCGGCAGTGCCAGAGACCGCGGCACCTTCGAAGGCCGGAGGGACGCTCTACGAGAC
>JBAWVU010000143.1:0-6658 GCA_037147135.1 Chloroflexota bacterium | reverse complement strand
GCAGACCGACGCCGTGCTCGTGGGGCCACCGGGCTGGTTGGCCGGCGACTCGGCGGGGATCCTCGTGCACGTGCGACTCGCCAACGGGTTCCTCCGGGTCGGGCCAGGCCCGGAGCCACGGCCGGAGTCCCGGCTCACCGTCCGCCGCCTCGTCGAGGCGGCCCGGATGCGCCTCGACGAGCAGACAGCGTCGGGCTTCCTGCTCCTGCCCCCGGCGGTCCCCATCGACACGCTCGTGCTCGACCTGCTCGCGGACGATCCCGGCCTGCTCGAGCATCCGCTGCAGCCGCTCGGGGAGGCGTTCACGGCCGGAGGCCTCGAGGTGCACCGGGGCTTCGTCGGCCTGCCGGGGACCGACTGGCAGGGCATCGACGAGTTCATGGACTTCGCTGGAGACGACCCCGACGAGTGGGACGACACCGACCCGATGGACGATCCGGAGCTGTACGAGGACGACGGATCCGGCGAGGACGACCTGTTCGACGACGCCGAGGACGAACGTTCCCGGCGCGACCTCGAGAAGCAGATGATCGAGGCATTCGGCCTGGAGCCGAAGGAGGCTGAAGGACTCGGGATCGTGCTCGCCGCCTATGACCTCAGCCAGCGACTCGGCCGCATCGACAGCACGGATACGAACGCCCGTCTCGCCCAGATGCTGGCCCTCCCTGCGATCGCCCGCATCCTCGCCCTCAAGGCCTGGTCCGATCCGGCCTTCGAGCCCTTCGTGGCCGATATCGCGGCGGCCGCCACCGGTCGCGACGCGGCGGGCCCGCGGTTCGTCCTCGGCGCGTGCGCGGAAGCCCGCGACGACGTGATCGCCGCGGAGCGCCTGTACCGGGCCGCGCTCGCCGCCGACGCGGACCACCCGCTTGCCCTCGCGGAGGTCGCCCGGTACGAGACCGACCGGGGCGACTACGCCGCGGCCCTGCGGCACATGCGCGCGGCCCGCGTCCCGGCCGACTTCCCCGAGCGCGCCTGGCTCGAAGGGCTCGCCCGTCCATCGGTGCCGAAGGTCGGGCGGAACGAGCCCTGCCCGTGCGGCTCCGGTCGCAAGTACAAGGCGTGCCACCTGGGCGGAGCCGGGGAGATCGGATCCGTCGAGGCCGCGAGGGCGCTCCTGCACAAGCTGGACATCTGGCTCTCGCAGCCGAACATGCACCAAGCCGGTGATGACGTGCTCCTGGAGATCGAGGCCGAGGTGCCGACCCATCCCGGCGAGCTCGGCGGCGCCGGCGACCGCGACGACGACGTCGGTGGCGAGCTCATCGACCCGATGGTGACCGACATCCTGCTGTACGACCGGGGCGGCCTGCGCCGGTTCCTCGACGTGCGCGGCGCCCTGCTCCCGGTCGACGAGCAGGCGCTCGCCCTGACCTGGCTCAAGAGCGTTCGCTCGCTCTACGAGGTCCAGACGGTACGACCGGGAGCGAGCCTCACGCTGCGGGACCTGCGGTCCGACGGCCGCACCGTGGAAGTCCCGGACCGCTCACTGTCAGGGCAGGTCCAGCCTTTGGACCTGCTCTGCCTGCGGCTCCTGCCCGACGGCGCCGGCGGGGTCGTGGCGTCAGATGGCGTGCTCATCCCGCGGTCCCGCCGGCGACACGCGCTCGACCTGCTGGACGCGGGGGACGGCCTCGACCTCCTGCGCTGGATCATGACGCCCGCTCCGCAGCCCCGGCTCGCCAACACCGAGGGCGAGCCCATCCGGCTCATCACGGTGGCCTACCGCGTGGTCGACCCAGCGGCCGTAGCGGCCGCCCTCGGGGCGAAGCTCCGGGGCGAGGAGGACGGCCGGTTCGTCGAGATGGTCACCCGGCACGGCCAGGAGTGGATCCGCGGCTCGATCACCCTCGATGGCGATCGCGCGACGATCGACGCCAACTCGGTCAAGCGTGCGGCGAGGCTCGAACGGACGCTCCTCCGGGCGGCCCCGGGGGCCCGGCTCATCCGGCGCGAGGAGCGGGGCATCGAGGAGGCGATCGACGAGCAGCGCGCGAAGGGGCCGGCGGTGGAGCCGATCGACGTGAGTGCCCACCCCGAGCTGGTGCAGGCGATGGAGGAGTTCATCCGCAGGGCCGAGGTGAACTGGGTGGACGAGTCGATCCCCGCCCTCGGCGGCCTCACGCCACGCGCGGCCGCGGCCGACCGCACCGCGCGCCACGAGCTCGAGGCGCTCCTCGACGACATGGCCTGGGAGCAGCGCCGTGCGGGCGGCGGCGGGCAGATGGACCCCTCGCGGATCCGCGCGCTCCTCGGCATCCCCGAGCGGAGCCGCTGAGCACCACCGCCTCCCGGTCCTGCGTGGAACGCGACTTGCGCCAGCGGAATCGGCCCACGCCGCCCGGCTGACCGTCAGACCGCGGGGCTCGGCCCGGCGTCCGTCCTCGTCCCCGCGAACACCCGGGCGAGGGAGTGGTCCATGACGATCGCCTGGAAGGCAGGGTCGTCTAGGATCCCGCCGAACCGTTCGTTGAGGACCTCGACGATCTTCGAGAGGCGCTCCCGCTCCTCCCCGGTCTCACGACCCTTCCCAGAGTAGGGGGATCGAGCTCGCCGACGCCCGCGTCGGTGGCCGACTGGGTCAAGCCCGCATCCTCAGTGCCGGAAGCCCGCCGCGGCGTCCGGGTCCACGAGCGGCTCGTGCTGGCGCTCCAGGCGGGGCAGCTGCCGCTTGAGGTCCGCGATGAACAGGTCGGCCATGTCGTGGCTGAATCCGCGCTTCACGACGACCCGGAGCGCCGCGAGGTCCGTCCGGTTCGCGGGGAACGTGTATGCCGGGACCTGCCAGCCGCGCTCGCGCACGGCGTTGCTGACGTCGAAGACCGAGAAGTTCCGAACGTCGTCCTTGAGCGTGAAGGCGAAGACCGGCAGGTCGTCACCCCGGGTGATGAGCTCGAACGGGCCGATCTCGGCGACCTCGGAGGCCAGGTGGGTCGCGACCTCGCGCGCGTAGCCCTGCACGCGCCGGTAGCCGTCGAACCCGAGGCGGAGCAGGTTGTAGTACTGGGCGACGACCTGGGAGCCGGGACGCGAGAAGTTGAGGGCGAACGTCGGCATGTTGTCGCCGAGGTAGTTGACCATGAAGATCAGGTCCTCGGGGAGTGCCTTCTCGTCGCGCCAGATGACCCACCCGACGCCGGGTGCGACGAGCCCGTACTTGTGGCCGGACGCGTTGATCGACGCGACCCGCGGCAGCCGGAAGTCCCAGGCGAGGTCGGGGTCCAGGAACGGCGCGACGAAGCCGCCCGACGCGGCGTCGACGTGGACCGGGATGTCGAGACCGGTGCGCTCCTCGAGGTCGTCGAGGGAGCGGCAGATCTTCTCGACGGGCTCGTACGAGCCGTCGTACGTGGACCCGAGGACGGCGATGACGCCGATCGTGTCCTCGTCGCAGAGCTTCACGGCCTCCGCCGCGGAGAGGTGGAAGCGGTCGCCCTCCATGGGCACGAGGCGCGGCTCGATCTCCCAGTAGTTCGCGAGCTTCTCCCAGCAGACCTGGACGTTGATGCCCATGACGATGTTCGGCCGGCCGGCGGGCTTGCCGGCGGCGCGCCGCGCCTCCTGCCAGCGGCGCTTGAGCGCGAGCCCGCCGAGCATCGCCGCCTCGCTCGACCCGGTGGTGGAGCAGCCGGGGGCATCGTTCGGATCGGGGGCGTGCCACAGCCGGCTGAGCATGTCGACGCAGCGCATCTCCATCTCGGCCGTCTGCGGGTACTCGTCCTTGTCGATCATGTTCTTGTCGAACGTCTCGGCCATGAGACGCGTGGCCTGCGGTTCCATCCACGTCCCGACGAACGTGGCGAGGTTGAGGCGCGCGTTCCCGTCGAGCATCAGCTCGTCGTGGACGATCTGGTAGGCGACCTCCGGGTCCATCTCCTCGGTGGGCATGCGATGGCGCGACACGCGCCCCACCTCGGTGAAGACGTCCACCGGGACCTCCCGGGACTGCCTGGGGTGCTTCAGGACCACGGTCGGCCTCCTTCCGGCACGAGTGCCCGGGTCGCCCGGCGCGTTCGGCGATGCCGCCCGGGGTCTCAGTCCTCCCCGATGTCCTCGCTCCAGACGTCGGGGCGCGCGGCGATGAACCCGCGCATGAGCTCGACGCAGACGTCCGAGTCGAGGTTGACGACCTCCACGCCGCGCGAGCGCAGGTAGTCCTCGCCGCCGACGAAGGTCCGGTTCTCGCCGATGACGACCCGGGGGATCCCGTAGAGGAGGATCGCCCCGGTGCACATGTCGCAGGGCGAGAGCGTCGTGTACATCGTTGACCGCCGGTACACCGAGGCCGGGAGGCGTCCAGCCACCTCGAGCGCGTCCGTCTCGCCGTGGTGGGTCGCGCTCCCCAGCTGGACCCGCCGGTTGTGCCCGGCCCCGAGGACCCGCCCGTCGGCGACGAGGGCCGCCCCGATCGGGACCCCGCCTTCGTCGCGGCCGATCCGCGCCTGTTCGATCGCCACCTCGAGGAACGCGCGGTCGACCGACGGTTGGTCGATCGCCGCCTCCTCGGAGGGCGGCTGGCTGGTCGGACGGTCGGTCATGGTGGGCTCCCCTCGGCCGGCTGGTGGATCGGGCCCCACGCGTGGCGGGCGCACGTGCCCTCCCCTACGAACCTCGGAAGACCGGCGGGCGCTTCTCGAGGAACGCGCGGATCCCCTCCTGGTAGTCCTCACTGTCGTACACCTCGCGCCGGATCGACTGGATCCGCTCGTACGCCTCGGGCGTGAGCGGGTGCGCGTTGGCGAGGACCCGCAGCTCCTCCTTCATGATCCGGAGGACGAGCGGCGACCCGCCCGCGATCTGGGTCGCGATCTTCGCGGTGGTCGCCTCGAGCTCCTCAGCCGACACGACGGCGTTCACGACGCCGTAGGCGGCCATCCGTTCCGCCGGGACGGGCTGGGCGGTGAAGAGCATCTCCTTCACGAAGTGCATGTCCGCGACCTTGATGAAGTTGAGCATCCCGGACAGGTTGTACGGGACGCCGAGGCGGGCCGGCGTGATGGCGAAGGTCGCCGCGGTCGCGGCGACGAGGATGTCGCACGAGAGGACGAGCTCGCAGGCACCGCCCCAGACCGTGCCCTCGACCATCGCGATGACGGGCAGGTGGTGCGTCTCTATCCGTCGGACCACCTGCCGGAGCGGGTCGTTGTACGTGAGCGGATCACGCCCGTTGGTCGGGAGCTCGCGGACGTCGTGCCCCGCCGAGAAGACACGGGCGCCGGGGACGGCTCTCAGGACGATCGCCCGGATGTCGGGCAGCTGCTGGGCGGCAAGCGCGCCGGAGAGCTGGTCGATGAGGGCGACGCTCAGGGCGTTGACGGGGGGGTTGCTCAGGGTGATCCACGCGATCGAATCGCGGATGTCGACGACGACTGTCGCGGTCATGTGCTCCACTCGGCGGGTACGGGGTCGAGTCACGACGATGGTCGCACACCCGGCCGCAGGGGGCATGGCGGACCAGCGGAGACTCCGCTCCGGGCGGCCCGGCGCACGGTACCACCGGCATGCAAACGGAAGGCCTATCGCGCGTACCGGTGCGCGGTGCGATGCTCTGGGCCGGCAGGCCCTCCTCACGTGTGGCGCTGGACGGCAGCACGCCACCCATCGCGCCGGTCCCGGCGGCCCGCCCATGGAGGTGGACGATGGGCGGCTACGATGCGCACACGACTCCCTGGTCCTTGACGGATGCGGACTTCCCGGCGGGCGGGACGGCGGCGGAGCAGGCGCGGCACCTCGTCGCATACGCGATTCTCGCGCCGTCGAGCCACAACTCGCAGCCGTGGCGGTTCCGCGTGTCGGACGACGGCGTCGACGTCATCGCGGATCTCGATCGGTGGCTGCAGGTCGCCGACGACGACCGGCGCGAGCTCCACCTGAGCCTTGGCTGTGCGGTCGAGAACCTCGCCCTGGCGGCCGCCCATTTCGGCTATGAGCCGGAGGTGTCGCTGCTGCCGGACCCGGCCGACGAGACGCTCGCCGCACGCGTCCACCTCGGTCCGAAGGTCTCGGCGCCGGCTGGAGGGCTCGATGACCTCTTCCCGGCGATCCTCCGTCGTCGCACGAACCACCGCGAGTACTCGTCCGCGCCGCTGCCGGCAGAGTTCGTGACGACCATCGGGCACCTCCTCGGCGGTGGCGACCTCCGACTCGAGATCCGATCTGACGAGGTGACCCGTGACGCCCTCCGGCACCTCAGCCTCGCCGGCGACGCCATCAACTTCGCGAACCCGGCGTACCGGGACGAGCTGAGCATGTGGCTCGCGCGCGGCGTCTTCGGGGAATCGTGGATCGTCGCGCACATGGAGGCGTTCGCCGCAGCGGAGGTCCCGGCGACCGGCTCGAGCGTCGCGAAGAAGGACGCCAAGAGGATCGCTGGGTCACCCGCGATGGCGCTCATCGCGACCGGCGGAGACGACCGCCTCTCGCAGCTGCGCGCCGGCCGGCTCTTCGAGCGCGTCGCGCTCGCCGCGACCACAGCCGACGTCGGGGTCCAGCCAGAGAGCCAGGCGCTCGAGGCGCCAGAGCTGCGCGTGCAGGTCGCCCGGCTCATGGCGCCCGACGGCTGGGTCGCGCAGCAGCTGTTCCGGCTTGGCCCGGCCAGCCCGGAGCCACGCCACACGCCCCGGCGCAGCCTCGACGAGGTGCTCGTCGGGGCCTGAGC
>JBAWVU010000142.1:0-6692 GCA_037147135.1 Chloroflexota bacterium | reverse complement strand
CGTACCGCTCGCCCTCCCGATCCCACCCGAGCTCGGCCACGCGCGCCGCCGTCCGCGCGATCCGCCCTGCGCGCTCGAGCGGGTCGTCCGCGACGCGCTCCAGCACCCGCGCGAGGTCCGGAGCGTCGCCCGCGGCGTACGTCGCGACCGTCCCTTCCGGGAAGTACCGCTCCACCGTCGGGAGGCGGGAGGCGACGACCGGCTTCCCCATCGCGGCGTACTCGAAGAGCTTGGTCGAGAGGCTGAAGTCGGTGAACCGGTCGCGGCGCGTCGGGGCGAGGCCCACGTCGGCGGCCGCGATCGCGCCCGGGACATCCTCGAGGGGGATCCGGCCGTGGAAGACGACGCGGTCGTTCACGCCGAGGGAGGTCGCGCGGGCGACGAGCCCGTCGGCGGCGTCACCGCGGCCGTACACGTCGAGGGCGACATCGAGGTCGGGGCGCGTCCCCGCGAGTCGGGCCACCGCGTCGAGGACGACGTCGAGCTCGTACATGGGCGTCACCGCGCCCGCGTAGACGAGGCGGAGTCGCCCGTCGGCGCGGAACGGGCGCCGGGGGGTCCGGTCGGGATCGAAGAGCGTGAGCGCCGGGGTGTTGAGGACGACGGTGAGCTTGTCCGGCGGGAGCCCAAGGTCGAGGAGCCGGTCGCCGAGCGCGTCATTCACGGTGATGACCGCATCCGCAGCCGTGGTCGCGAGCGCCTCCTGCGCGCGGAGGAACGCATGCGGGATCGGGCCGGCGGCCGACGGGAAGCGGCTCCGGAAGAACTCGGGCATCGCCTCGTGGAGGTCGAGGACGAGCGGGATGCCGACCAGCCGCATCGGCAGGCCCGCGAAGACGAGGAAGTCGGGGAGCGTGTGGACCTGGACGAGCGCGTATCGACGCCTGCGGTGCGCGGCGGTCGCGGCGAACAGTGCGCGGGTGAAGAACGCGAGGTACTCGGCCAGGTACGTGGCGATCCCGGCGCCCTGGTGGCGCCGGACCGGCAGGCGACGGAGCCGGACCCCCTCGACGACGTCCTCGGCGCCGGCGCCCGGGCGCCGCAGCGCGAACACGTCGACGGGCCGACCGTTCGCGACGAGCATCTCCGCCTGGCGGCGGACGCGCGCATCCTCCTCGTAGTAGGCGTGGACGATCATGCAGACCGGCCGCCGAGCGCGCGAGCTCGGGTCGGTGCGCTGGCTCGGGGTCACCCCCACATCGTAGTCGGGGAACGGGCTCGGCGGCTCTCGGTCACGGCCGTGCCCGCTCGCCCCGTCGCCGGCCGCCGGTCACGGGCCACCGTGCTACGGTACGGCTCGCCCATGGCAGCCACCGCGCCCCCCTCGTCGAACTCCACCGCGTCCGGCTATCGGAGCAGCGCGGACCGGCGTGGTCCCGTCGGACTCGTATCGGACGGCCTCCGGGAGATCTGGTCCCGAAGGCGCCTCATCCGCTACCTGGTCCAGGGGGACATGAAGAAGAAGGGGGCGGACACGTTCCTCGGGAACGTGTGGTGGGTCATCGACCCGCTCCTGCTCATGGCCGTGTACGTCATCCTCGTGACGGTCATCACGCAGCGACCCCAGCCGGACTACCCGCTCTTCATCTTCGCTGCGATCCTGCCGTGGAAGTGGTTCACGGCCTCGATGAATGACGCCGTGACCTCCGTCGTCGCGCAGGAGCGGCTCATCAAGCAGCTCCACTTCCCGAAGATCGTCCTGCCCGTCGCCTCCGTCTTCGCGGGCGTGACGAGCTTCGCCTTCGGGCTCATCCCGCTCGCATTCCTCCTCGTCCTCTTCTACAGCGACCGGATCAGCCCGTATCTGGTCCTCATCCCGGTCGTCGCGGCGGTCCAGCTCATGTTCACCCTCGCGGCCGCGGTGTTCGTCTCGTCCGTGAACGTCTTCTACCGCGACATGGGCAACGTCATCCGCCACGTGCTCCGGCTCTGGTTCTACCTCTCGCCCGCCCTCTACTCCGTGCAGCAGGTGGAATCGATCGCCCAGCGCGAGGCGCTCGTCGCGTTCTTCTTCGCCCTCAACCCGTTCACGATCCTCTTCGAGAGCTACCGCAACGTCATCTACAACGGGACGCCGCCCCTGTGGGGCCACCTCGCCGTCCTGTTCGCGGTCTCGGTCGTGCTGTTCGGCCTCGCGCTGTTCCTGTTCAAGCGGGTCGAGCCCACGTTCGCCAAGGTGCTGTAGTGACAGGAGCGGCACCGCGCACGGACGCCACAGTCGCCCCGACCCCCGGCGGGTCCCCGGCGCCGCTGGCAGGCACCGCCGCGGCGCCCGACGTGAACCGCACGTTCGACCCGTCGGTCGATGCGCTCCCGGAGCGGCTCGTCCGCGCGGCGGTGACCGATGCCGAGCGCGCGGACGCCGGCCCCGCGGTCATCGAGGTGAAGGACCTCGGCATCCGCTACAGCCTCCGGCTGACGAAGAAGAACACGCTCCGCCAGTCGTTCGTCAGCGCGTTCCGCCGGAAGACCGGGCCCAAGGAGTTCTGGGCGCTCCGCAACGTCGAGTTCGACCTCGTGCAGGGGGAATCGCTCGGCGTCATCGGCCCCAACGGCGCCGGCAAGAGCACGCTCCTCCAGGTGCTCGCCGGGATCCTCACCCCGTCCGAGGGGGCAGTGACGGTCCGCGGCCAGATCAGCAGCCTGCTGACACTCGGTGCGGGATTCGACCAGGATCTCACCGGGCGCGACAACATCCTCCTCGCCGGCGCGTTCCTCGGGATCCCCCACCGCGACATGATGGCCAGGCTGGAGCCCATCATCGACTTCGCCGATCTCGGCGAGTTCATCGACGCCCCCATCAAGACATACTCGTCGGGCATGCGGGCGCGACTGGGGTTCTCCATCGCGACGTCGGTCGACCCGGACGTCCTCCTCCTCGACGAGGTGCTCGCGACAGGGGACGCGGTCTTCCGGGCGAAGAGCAAGGCCCGGGTCCTCGACCTCGTGAGGTCCGCGAAGGCGATCGTCCTCGTCACCCACGACATGAACTGGGTGACCGAGTTCTGCAACCGGGCGATGCTCATCGAGAAGGGCAAGGTCATCGCCCAGGGCGAGCCGGCGGAGGTCGTTGCGCTCCACCTCGAGCATTCGGAGCGGGCGAAGCGCGAGAAGATGGCGCAGATCCGCCGCTACGGCGGCGAGGCGCCGAAGACCCGATAGCAGAGAGGCCGGTCGCGCCGACCGACGCACCTGCTCAGCGTCGGCGCAGCCAGATCCCACCCGTCGGGTAGCGCCCGGCGAGGACCAGCGGCATGTGCTCGGCGAACCAGTCGCGGTGGAACCGCTCGAGGAACGTGTTGAAGAGCACGATCTCGTACGCGGTGGTCGACTGCAGCAGGGCGCGCATCGCGTACGCCTCGTTCACCGCGCAGCCGGTCGCGAGCCAGCCCGCCGGGTACTCGAACGGGTAGAAGACGTCGTGCACGTGCACGTGGACGCCGGGGGCAAGGCGCGGGTAGACCTCGTCGACCAGGTGCTGCACATCGGAGCCGGCCTTGAGCACGTGGCTGCTGTCGACGAACAGCACGTCGCCGGCCTCGAGCTCCTCGAAGCGGGCGAGTGGGACGTCCTGGACGCGGCACGCGAGCAACCGCCCCTCCAGCTCCGACGCGGGGACCAGGCTGCGCAGCCGATCCGGGTCCGGGTCGATGAAGAGGAGCTGGGTCCGCCCGGCGAGGAACAGCTCGTCGATGTCGAGCGCGAGCGCCGAGCTGTAGCCCGCCCCCACCTCGATCACTCGCCGCGGTCGCAGGTGGCGCAGGAGGAGCGCATAGCCGATCGCGTCGGAGTAGGTGAACCAGTCGTTCTCGTAGTGGTAGCGGTGATGCCCCGGCGCGCCCTGGAAGGGGAGGTCGCGATACAGCGGGAGCAGCCGGCGCACGAGGTCGAGCTGGTCAGCTTCGCGCAGGTCGATCCCCGGCAGCGTCGCGGCCGCGGCGTCCGACCGGCGCAGCGCACGCGCCACGTCCTCCCCGGACGGGATGGGCGAGTAGGGATGGCCCGGAGGCACGTGGAGCGTGCGGCGGTCGCGCACGATCCGCGCCGCCACGGCGAGCCGGGTCCGCCGGCTGTGCATCGGGTCGTCGCTCATGTCGACCGCCGGCGCCGGGCCGCGCCCGGCGTGCGCGAGCCCACCTGGCCGGCGAGCACGTGCGGCAGCCGGTGTCGCAGGGTGCCCGGGCCGGTCCCGACATGCGCGGCCAGGCCGGGCGGGAGCGCATACAGGACGAGGGCCGCCAGCTCGGACGCGAGGCGCGCCCGGTGCGTCGGCGGGTGCCGCGTCTCCGGCGTCGACCGCGGGGCGGAGACAGTGACGCGCAGCCCCTGCCGGCGCGCTTCCGCCCCGATCCGGTGCGCGTGGTACGGGGACGAGACGGCCACGTAGCGCCGCTCCCCCAGGCCGCGGAGCGTCTCGAGCGTCGCGCGCGTGGTG
This sequence comes from Chloroflexota bacterium, assembly GCA_037147135.1. Classification (GTDB taxonomy): domain Bacteria; phylum Chloroflexota; class Limnocylindria; order Limnocylindrales; family CSP1-4; genus CAIYQJ01. The sequence goes on along the minus strand of JBAWVU010000142.1, from coordinate 2,257 downwards.
TGGCCGGGCCTCACCTCCGCGACGGCGTCGCCGGGGATCCCCTGGGCGACGAGGTAGCCGGCCATCGCATCGATCTCGTCGATATCGCCGACGATGCCCCCGCTCACCATGACGACCGGTGCCACGCCTGCCCGCCAGAGCGCCACGGCGTGGTCGAGGCGCGCCCGCAGCTCGGCGCACGGCCCGTCCCGGTCCACGGTGGCACCGAAGACGACGAGGGCGTCGGCCGCGGGCCGGCCGGCCCGGTCGCCCGAGTGAGGACCCGCGGCCTCTGCGAACGGGACCGACGCCGCCCGTTCGGCGCGGCGCACCCGGCGCGCGAGGAGGCACGCACCGGCGACCGCGACCACGACCAGCACGGCCACACCCACCAGGAGCCGGCTCACGCGAGGCTCCGGCTGCGCCACACCGCGAGGCCCCACGCCTCCAGCAGGCCGCGCGTGCAGATCCCCATCTCGTAGCCGCTCACGAGCGTGTCGTGCTGACCCTCGGTCAGGAAGGCGATCCAGAGCGTCCCGCCGCGGCAGTCCAGGACCGCGGCGTCGTGGGCGACCCCCGGGAGCGAGCCGGTCTTGTGCGCGACGCGGACGTCCAGGCGGTCGGCACCCAGCGGGATCCGCGAGTTGAGGACCGTGTTGCGCAGCGCATGCGCGGTCAACGGGTGGCGGGCAGCATCCGTGGATGCCGCGACCATCCGCAGGGCGTCGCGGGCCGTCGTGCGCCCCACGAGCGGGCCACCGGGGTCTTCGAGGGCCGCGAAGACATCCGTCCCATCACACCCCAGGTCGGCGACGACTCCCCGGATGGCGTCGATGCCCACGGCCTCGAGCAGCCAGGCTGCGCACGACCGATCGCTGAGAGCGAGGCAGAGGCCGAGGACGTCCGCGGCCGTGAGCGCCAGGTCGGGGCGGAGCACGTGCAGAACGCCTGGTCCGGCGTCGTCCGCGAGCAGCCGGCTGACCGTGACGGCGCCGCGCGGATCGAGATCGCCGCTCCCGAACGCGCGCTCGACGGCCATCGCGAGCGGCATCTTGAGGAGGCTCGCCGCCGGCCGGGCATCGTCGGCAGCGACACCGCCCTCCCATGCCGCGTCCGGTACCTGGACCCGCGCCAGCACCGAGCGGCCGGGCTCGCGCGCGTAGTCGTGCAGAAGCCGCGCCGACTCCTCGCGCGGATCCCCGGGCACGTCAGACCTGCTGTCGCTGGGCGAGGCGGGTGAAGAGGCCGCCGGCCGCAAGCAGCGTCGCGGGGGTGCCCTCCTCGACGATCCTCCCGTCCGCGACGACGACTACCCGGTCCGCTCCCTTCACCGTGGTCATCCGGTGCGCCACGACGAGCCGCGTGGCCGGGTACGACAGGATCGTCCGCATGACGACGGCCTGGGTCACGTTGTCGAGCGCGCTCGTCGCCTCGTCGAGCAGGAGGACGCGCGGGTGGCCCGCGAGGGCCCCGGCGATCATGAGCCGCTGGCGCTGCCCACCGCTCAACAGGAGGCCGTGGTCGCCGACGGGCGCATCGAGCGCGTCCGGCATCTGCCGCACGTCGTCGCCGAGTCCGGCCTCCTCCAGCAGCGACCAGACGGCGTCGTCGTCCATCCGCCGTGGGCCGGTCACGCACTCGCGCACCGTGACCCCGAGGGGCCGCGACGCCTGGAGCACGACCCCGAGCTGGCGCCGGACGGACCCGGGATCCAGGCCGGCGAGGTCTCGCCCGTCGAAGGAGACGGACCCGTCCCACGGCTCCTCGAACCCGAGGAGGAGCCGCATGAGGGTGGACTTACCGCCACCCGATGGGCCGACCACGGCCACGAACTCCCCGGGCTCGATCGACAGGCTCAGCCCGTCGAGAAGCGCTGGCTGGTCGCGCCGGTACCCGAACACGACCTGCGACAGCGCCATCGCGCCCGTCAGCCGCCCTGACGGCTGCGTGGGCCCCGTGCGCTCGCGCGGCTCGGCGATGACCGGCTGGAGCCGGGCCAGCACGGGCCCGAGCTCGGAGAGGGCGACGAGCTGCGTGCTCAGCGCCATCATCGCGAGGGCGAGCTGGGCGACCGCGGCATAGAGCGCGAGGAAGACCCCTGGCGCGCTCGTGGACCCGGGCTGCAGCTTCACGCCCGGCAGCAGGATCACGGCGCAGATGAAGACGACGACGACGAGCAACGGCGCCGCCACATTGACGGGCCCGGTGAGCGTGATCGCGCGCAGCCGGGCGTGAAGGGCGCTCGTGCTCTCCCCCTGGTCGGTGGCCCACCGCGCCA